>NZ_JBFJMY010000031.1:0-19312 GCF_041633695.1 Hydrogenophaga sp. | reverse complement strand
GCGACCGGCGACGCGCAAGACGATTTCCTTGTAGCCGCCCAGTTCGCCGGGCGACTCGCTCACCGCCTCCACCTGCCAACCTTGTGACTCGGCGTAGCGCGTGTACAGGCGTGCCAGATCGCCAGCGAACAGGGCCGATTCGTCGCCGCCGGTGCCGGCGCGAATTTCCAGAAAGGCATTGCGCTCGTCGTCCGGGTCCTTCGGCACCAGCAGTTGTTGCAGCTCCGCGTCGAGTTGCTCCAGATCGGACTCGGCGCTGTGGATTTCTTCCTGGGCCAGATCGGCCATTTCGGGGTCGCGCAGCAAGTCCTTGGCCTGGGCCAGATCGGCTTCGCGTTGTTCGTAGCGGTTGAAACAGTCCACCACCTGCGAAGCCTCGGCGTGCTCGCGGCTGAGCGCGCGGAAGCGGTCCATCTGGTTCACCACGTCGGGGGCTGACAGCAGAGCGTCGAGTTCGTGCAGGCGGGCGCGCTGGCGGCTGAGGGTGGTGCGGACAAAGGGTTTCATGGAGCGGGGAAATCGGATAGCGCCGGTCGGTGGCGGGACTGCCCTGGCGGCAGCGGCGTGCCTGCTGTGTGGGCAGGCGGGCAACGCACCGGCGCTAAGAGTGGTGCGGGCCGCGCGGCGCTTTGGCCGGGTCTTCGCGCAGAAACAGGCGCGAAACGGTTTGGGCGGTGGCGGCGCGGGTCTGGGCGTCGCCCGCGTGCAGTTCGGCCAGGGTGCCGTGCAGCATTTTTTGCGTGAGCCCGCGCGACAGGGCTTCGAGCACCGCCTCGACCGGTTCGCCCTTGGCCAGCAGCTTTTTGGCGCGCGCCAGTTCCAGGCTGCGCCATTCGTGGGTCTGGGCGTGGATTTGCTGGATCAGCGGCACCACACCGTTTTCCGGATGGCGCTGGTCCATCCAGTGCATGAAACTGAGCACGCCCGCGTCGATGATGGCTTCGGCTTGCGCCACGGCGGCCTGGCGGTTGTCTTTGCCGGACTGCACCACGGCGGCTAGGTCGTCCACGGTGTAGAGGTAGACGTCGTTCAGCGCCTGGACTTCGGCTTCGATGTCGCGCGGCACGGCCAGGTCGACCATGAACATGGGGCGGTGGCGGCGTTTTTTGAGCGCACGCTCCACCGCGCCCAGGCCGATGATGGGCAAGGTGCTGGCGGTGCAGCTGATGACGGCATCGAATTCGTGCAGGCGCTCGGGCAGGTCGGCCAGGCGCATGACCTCGGCACCAAAGCGGCCCGCGAGCTTTTCACCGCGCTCCAGGCTGCGGTTGGCGATCGCCATGCTCTTGGGCGACTTGGCCGCGAAGTGCGTGGCGGCCAGTTCGATCATTTCGCCCGCGCCCACGAACAGCACGCGGATGTTGTGCAGGTCTTCAAACAGCTGCGAGGCCAACCGCACCGCAGCGGCCGTCATGCTGATGGAGTGGGCGCCGATCTCGGTGGAACTGCGCACTTGTTTGGCCACCGCAAAAGAGCGCTGGAACATCTGGTGCAAGGTGGTGCCCAGGGCACCGGCCTGGTCGGCGGCGCGTACCGCGTCCTTCATCTGCCCCAGGATCTGGGGTTCGCCCAGCACCATGCTGTCGAGCCCGCTGGCGACGCGAAACGCATGGCGTGCGGCCTGGTCGTCGCGCAGCACATAGGCGTGGTCGCGCAGCACATGGCTGCTCACGCCGCCAGTGTGGGCCAGCCAGTCCAGGGTCGAATCGACCTCGGCCTGCGGGGCGGCGCAATACATCTCGGTGCGGTTGCAGGTGGACAGCAGGGTGGCCTCGGGCTGGCGTGCCATGGTCTGGCGAAAACCGTGCAGCGTGGGCTGGATCTGGTCGAGGGCGAACGCAAACCGACCGCGCAAATCGAGCGGTGCGGTGTGGTGGTTGATGCCAAGGGCCCAGACAGACATGTTGCAGATTATAAAATCGGGCGCTTATGGATGCGTCTTTGGAGTGTGAATGACATTTTTGGCGCCCTTGTGGCATCTGGCCGGACTGCTTGCGCCCGCCTTGGTGGTGGCGTCCCTGCTGTGGCTGGGCTTGCGTTTGCGGCCCGCCCGGGTGGTGGTGCGATCACCGGCCATGCAGTTTGGCGTGCTGGCGCTGACCGGTGTGCTGGTGCTGCTGATCGGACTGGCCTACTTTGGCCGGGACGGCAAGATGGCCACTTACGCGGCGCTGGTGCTGGCGCAGGGCACGGCGACCTGGTGGATGCGCGGGCGCTGAAGCAGGGGTTTCGGCAGAGGGCTCAGGCGCTGGGTGGAAACAGATCCACCCGGTCGGTGATGAGGCTGTCAACGCCCAGGGCGATCAGGCGCTGGGCGGCCCATTCGTCGTTCACGGTGTAGGCCAGGGTGCGAAAGCCCGCGTTTTGGGCCTGGGTCATGGACGACAGGTCCCACAGCCCATGTTCACAGACCACGGCCACGCAACCCAGGGTCAGCGCGGTTTCCAGCCAGCCGGTCCACAACGCGTCGAACAACAGGCCACGCGGCAGTTCGGGCGCGGCTTCGCGCGCGCTGGCCAGTGCCTCGGGCTGGAACGAAGTGAGCAAGGGCGGTGTGGTGCCGGCCGCGTTGCCATCCGCGCGCGACCACAAACGGGCCGCCGCCAAAGCCACTTCGCGCCCGGTCTGGCCCTCGTGTCCCGGCGTGGGCTTGATCTCTATATTGAGCATCAAGCGGTTGGCCTGGCAGTAGGCCGCCACGGCGCCCAGGCTGGCCAGCGGTTCGCCGGCGTAGGCCCGCGAATGCCACGCCCCCGCGTCCAGCTGGCTCAGCGCGTCCCAGTCTTGCTCACCGGCGATGCCCGAGCCATTGCTGGTGCGCGCCAGGCCATCGTCGTGCAGCAGAAACACCACGCCGTCGGCGCTCAGTTTGGCGTCGCACTCGAACATGCGGTAACCGTGTGCCGCACCCAGGCGGAACGCGGCCAAGGTGTTTTCGGGCGCCAGCCGTCCGGCGCCACGGTGCGCGATCCAGCGGGGGTAGGGCCAAGGGGGAAGGTCGAGGACGGGCATGGTGTTGGTGGCGTGGTGGTGGACGAGCCGCCGCGTGCGGTAAAAGCCGCTGCTGGGGGCGCCTGTTTGCCCAGTGTGCCAGTACCCGCCGCCAAGGTGTGTGTATGGTGCGCTGCGGTACCATCGACGGCTCAGCTTTTCCGGCTGAACCTTGTACCGACATGAACGCTCCAACTCCGCTCACGCTGCTCCACACCACTGGCCAGGAAGCTCCGCGCCTGCGCGAAATTCCCTACAACTACACCTCCTTTTCGGATCGTGAGATTGTGCTGCGCTTGTTGGGCGAGCGCTCCTGGGCGGTGCTGGACGGTTTGCGCGGCGAGCGGCACACCGGGCGCTCGGCCCGCATGTTGTACGAAGTCCTGGGCGATATCTGGGTGGTGCAGCGCAATCCGTATCTGCAAGACGACTTGCTGGACACGCCCAAGCGCCGCAAACAGCTGGTGGACGCCTTGCACCACCGGCTCGGCGAAGTGCAAAAACGCCGCACGCCCCAGGACGATGCCGAGCGCGACGCGCTGGTGGCCGAACTGCTGAAGGCCGCACGCGCCGCAGTCGATGCTTTTTCGCATTCGTTTGAAGAAATGGCCCGGCTGCGCGAGCGCGCCACCAAGACCTTGCGCAAACTCACGGCGGGCGACAACATCAAATTTGACGGCCTTTCGCGTGTGTCGCACGTGACCGACGCCACCGACTGGCGCGTGGAATACCCGTTTGTGGTGCTCACGCCCGATACCGAGGCCGAAATGGCCGCCCTGGTCAAAGGCTGTTTCGAGATCGGCCTGACCATCATCCCGCGTGGCGGCGGCACCGGCTACACCGGTGGCGCGATTCCGCTGACTTGGAAGAGCGCAGTCATCAACACCGAAAAGCTCGAAGCCATGACCGAACTGGAGTTCGTGCAGGTGCCGGGCCACGAGCAGCCACTGCCCACCATCTGGACCGAAGCCGGTGTGGTCACCCAGCGCGTGGCCGATGCGGCCGAGCGCGGCGGCCATGTGTTCGCGGTCGACCCCACCAGCGCCGAAGCGTCCTGCGTGGGCGGCAACATCGCCATGAACGCCGGTGGCAAAAAGGCCGTGCTCTGGGGCACGGCGCTGGACAACCTGGTGAGCTGGCGCATGGTGACACCCCAGGCCGAGTGGCTGGAGGTCACCCGGCTGGACCACAACCGGGGCAAGATCCACGACGCCGAAGTGGCGACCTTCGAACTGAAGTATTTCAAAGCCGACGGCAAAACGCCGATCCGCACCGAGCAGCTCGCGATTCCCGGCAAGACCTTCCGCAAGGAAGGCCTGGGCAAGGACGTGACCGACAAGTTCCTGAGCGGTTTGCCGGGCATACAAAAAGAAGGCTGCGACGGCCTGATCACCAGTGCGCGCTGGCTGGTGCACAAAATGCCGGCGCACACCCGCACGGTTTGCCTGGAGTTTTTTGGCAACCCCAAAGACTGCGTGCCGTCCATCGTGGACATCAAAGACTTCATGTTTGCCGAGATGAAGCGCCCCGGTGGCGCCATCCTGGCCGGCCTGGAACACCTGGATGACCGCTACCTGAAGGCGGTGGGTTACGCCACCAAGAGCAAACGCGGCACCTTGCCCAAAATGGTGCTGGTGGGCGACATCGTGGGCGACGACGCCGACGCCGTGGCCCGTGCCACCAGCGAAGTGATCCGCCTGGCCAATTCGCGCAGCGGCGAAGGTTTTACCGCCATCAGCCCGGAAGCGCGCAAAAAATTCTGGCTCGACCGCAAGCGCACCGCAGCCATCAGCAAGCACACCAACGCCTTCAAGATCAACGAGGACGTGGTGATCCCGCTGCCGCGCATGGGCGAGTACACCGAGGGCATCGAGCGCATCAACATCGAGCTCTCGCTGCGCAACAAGCTCAAGCTGTGCGACGCGCTGGAGGACTTCTTCACGCGTGGACATTTGCCCCTGGGCAAGCCGGACGATGCCGGTGGCATTCCGAGCGCCGAGTTGCTGGAAGACCGCGTGGCGCAGGCGCAGGCCCTGGTGCGCGAGGTGCGCGCGCTCTGGAGCGGCTGGTTGAACGGTGTGGAACAGCACTTTGCGCAACTGCAAGACCACAGCTTGCGTGCCAGCTGGAAGACGCAGATTCAGACGCCCCTGCAAGCGATCTTCAGCGGCGCCGCCTTTGGCCCCATCCTGGCCGAATGCACGGCCATCCATCAGCGCGTGCTCAAGGGCCGGGTATGGGTGGCGCTGCACATGCACGCCGGTGACGGCAATGTGCACACCAACATCCCGGTCAACAGCGACGACTACGAGATGCTGCAGACCGCGCACGAGGCGGTGGCCCGCATCATGGTGCTGGCGCGCAGCCTGGACGGCGTGATCTCGGGTGAACACGGCATTGGCATCACCAAGCTGGAGTTTCTGACGGACGACGAATTGCGCCCGTTTGCCGACTACAAAGCCCGGGTGGACCCGGAAGGCCGCTTCAACAAGGGCAAACTCTTGCGCGACTACGGCGCTTCGACCGCCCTGGCGCAAGACGCGCGGCTGCGCAGCGCCGACTTGAGCAATGCCTACACACCCAGCTTCGGCCTGATGGGGCACGAGTCGCTGATCATGCAGCAGAGCGACATCGGCGCCATCGCCGACAGCGTGAAAGACTGCCTGCGTTGCGGCAAGTGCAAACCGGTGTGCGCCACCCACGTGCCGCGCGCCAACCTGCTGTACAGCCCGCGCAACAAAATTCTGGCGACCTCGCTGCTGGTGGAGGCTTTTCTGTACGAAGAGCAGACCCGGCGCGGCATCAGCATCAAGCATTGGGAAGAGTTCGAAGACGTGGCCGACCACTGCACGGTCTGCCACAAATGCCTCTCGCCGTGCCCGGTGGACATCGACTTCGGCGATGTGTCCATGAACATGCGCAACCTGCTGCGCAAGATGGGGAAAAAGAGCTTCCGCCCCGGCAACGCGGCGGCCATGTTCTTCCTGAACGCGACCAACCCGGCCACCATCCAATTCATGCGCAGCGCCATGGTCGACGTGGGCTTCAAGGCCCAGCGCATGGCCAACGAGTTGCTCAAGCGCCTGGCGCGCAAACAGACCAGTGCGCCACCGGCCACGCTGGGCGCTGCTCCGATCAAGGAGCAGGTGATCCACTTCATCAACAAGAAAATGCCGGGCGGTTTGCCGAAAAAATCGGCGCGGGCTTTGCTCGACATCGAGGACAAGGACTACGTCCCCATCATCCGCAACCCGCAGGCCACCACGGCCGAGACCGAAGCCGTGTTCTATTTCCCCGGTTGCGGATCGGAGCGCTTGTTCAGCCAGGTCGGCCTGGCGACCCAGGCGATGCTGTGGCACGCCGGCGTGCAAACGGTGCTGCCGCCGGGTTATCTGTGTTGCGGCTACCCGCAGCGCGGCTCGGGCCAGTTCGACAAGGCCGAGAAGATGATCACCGACAACCGGGTGCTGTTCCACCGCGTGGCCAATACGCTGAACTACCTGGACATCAAGACCGTGGTGGTGAGCTGTGGCACCTGCTACGACCAGCTGCAGGGTTACGAGTTCGACAAGATCTTCCCCGGCAGCCGCATCATCGACATCCACGAATACCTGCTGGAAAAGGGCATCACGCTGCCCGCCGGTCAGGGCGGATTCCTGTACCACGAGCCTTGCCACAACCCGATGAAGCTCGGCGACCCGATGAAGACCGTCAAGGCGCTCATCGGCGACCAGGTGGTGAAGTCGGAGCGTTGCTGCGGCGAGTCCGGCACCTTGGGCGTGACCCGGCCCGACATTTCGACCCAGGTGCGCTTCCGCAAGGAAGAAGAGATCCGCAAGGGCGAAGCGCAACTGCGGGCCAGTGGCGCCGTGGCCGAGCAGGGCAACGTGAAAATCCTCACCTCGTGCCCCAGCTGCCTGCAAGGCCTCACCCGCTATGGCGACGACCTGAACAACGGCTTGCTCGAAGCCGACTACATCGTGGTGGAGATGGCGCGCCAGATCCTCGGCGAAGATTGGCTGCCCACTTACGTGGCCCAGGCCAACCAGGGCGGCATCGAACGCGTGCTGGTCTGAGACCTGGAACCGTTCCAGCCCAAGCACCACCCAAACTTCAGGAGCACACCATGGCCGGCCTCGACAAAAACACCCCGACACCAGAGTCGATCACGCTGCACCAGCAGTCCAAGGTGCTGGAGCTCACCTACTCCGACGGCAAAACCTTCCACCTCCCGTTCGAGCTGATGCGGGTGTATTCGCCCTCGGCCGAGGTGCAAGGTCATGGCCCGGGGCAAGAGGTGCTGCAGACCGGCAAACGCGAGGTCGGGATTCTGGCGCTGGAGCCGGTGGGCAATTACGCGGTGCAGCCCACCTTCACCGACGGACACGAGAGCGGCATTTTTTCTTGGGACTACCTGTATTTTCTGGGCACTCAGCAAGAGCAACTGTGGGCCGATTACAACGCCAGACTGCTCGCGGCGGGCGCGCAGCGCGATGCGCCCATGGCCGACAAGCCCGGGCACGCTTGCGGCAGCCATTGAGCTTTAACATTCCCCCATGGCCACCACACACTTCGGATTCAAGACCGTCAACGAAAGCGAAAAAGCCCAGCGCGTGCGCGGCGTGTTCGACTCCGTCGCGCCCAAATACGACGTGATGAACGACCTGATGTCGGGCGGGCTGCACCGGATCTGGAAGAAATACACCCTCGCGGTGGCCAACCCGCAGCCCGGGCAACAGGTGCTGGACATCGCTGGCGGTACCGGCGATTTGTCGCTGGCGTTTGCCAAAAAGGTGGGGCCGACCGGGCGCGTGGTGCACACCGACATCAACGAAGCCATGCTGCGCGAAGGCCGCGACCGCCTGCTGAACGCCGGCGTGGTGCTGCCCAGTCTGGTGTGTGACGCCGAACACCTGCCCTTTGCCAGCGCCTCCTTCGACTTCGTCTCGGTGGCCTTTGGCTTGCGCAACATGACGCACAAGGAACTTGCCCTGGCCGAAATGCATCGGACCCTCAAGCCGGGTGGCAAATTGCTGGTGCTGGAGTTTTCCAAAGTGGCGCAGCCGCTGGAAAAAGCTTACGACTGGTATTCGTTCAACATCCTGCCCAAGCTGGGTCAACTGGTGGCTGGCGACGAAAGCAGTTACCGCTACCTGGCCGAATCCATTCGCATGCATCCGGGCCAGCAAGTCTTGCGCCAGATGATGAAAGAGGCCGGATTTGGGCACGTGGATGTGCACAACCTCACGGCGGGCGTGGTGGCCTTGCATGTCGGCATCAAGTGTTGAGCGCATGATGGGTTTTCGAGACAAATGGTTTTTTAGGAATTTCAAGTGATAAGCAGCAAGCTGTGGTCTTTGGTTCTGGTGGGTGCCTTGGCACTGGGTGTGCAAGAAGCTGAGGCCCGGCGCATGGGCGGGGGCTTGTCTTTTGGCAAGCAGTCGAGCAATGTGAGCCAGCGCAGCACCCCGGCGGCGCAGCCCCAGGCCGCGCCACAAGCTGCGCCCAGCGCGACCCGTCCGGCCAACGCGGTGAACCCCGCTGCAGCGGCACCCAAGCGCCAGTGGGGCGGCATGCTCGGCGGTCTGGCTGCCGGTCTGGGCTTGGCCTGGTTGGCTTCTTCTCTGGGGCTGGGCGAAGGTTTCGCCCAGATTTTGATGATTGGGCTGCTGGTGATGGCGGGCCTGGCTCTTTTCCGTCTGTTCACCCGCCGCGCTGGCGCTGCGCCAGACCAGGGCATGGCCTACCAGGCTGGCGCAGCCGCAGCGCCCTCGGTGCCTCGGGGTTACAGCTTGAAGAACGTGGGCAACGACGCATCCGCCAGACCCTGGGAGCACAACGGCTCCGCGACCGGCAACGGCGCGGGTGGCTCCATGATCGGTTCGGCGCTGGTGGGCAATCAGACCTGGGGTATTCCTGCTGGCTTCGATGCCGAAGGCTTCCTGAAGGCCTCCAAGGCCAACTTCGTGACCTTGCAAGACGCCTGGGACCGCTCGGACATTCCCAGCCTGCGCGCCATGATGACGGACGGCATGCTGGAGCAAATCAAAGGCCAGTTGGTCGAGCGCGAACACGAGGACGGTGCGCCGTCCAACAAAACCGAGGTGGTCATGCTGGAAGCGCAGTTGCTCGGCATTGAAGAGACCGATGGCGAATACATGGCCAGCGTGGAATTTTCCGGCATGATCCGCGAGGATTTTTCTGCCGGCCCCAACCCATTCCGCGAAGTCTGGAACATCACCCGCCCGCAAAACGGCCCCGGCGGCTGGCTGGTGGCCGGGGTTCAGGCGCTGAGCTGAGCCGCTGGCGCCCAGGCGCTTTCCGGGTGCGCGCGGCAGGGCGCGCTTTATCCGTCAAAATCGGGGGGATCATGAACAATCCCTCCAACGACTCTACCCACGCGGCGTCTGCCGCTCCCGCAGGTCTGCTGCAATCCTTGCTGGGCGCGGTTCGCCCGCCGGAGTGGGTGGTGGGCGAACTGCAAAACCGCCTGGTGCTGTTCCTGAACCATGTGCTGATGCAAGAGCCGCAAGCCCAGGACCGGCTGCGGCGGCAAAAGGGCAAAACCATGCGGGTGCAGTGGGGCGAGTTCTACCTGGTGCTTGCGCCGACGCCGGCGGGTTTGCTGGAGCAGGCGGATGCTGGCGCCAAACCCGAACTGACCCTGTCTTTGACGCAGACCTCGCCGTTTGCCTTGGTGCAACGCGTGCTGAGCGGCGAAAAACCCGCGGTGGACATCCAGGGCGATGTGCAACTCGCCGCCGAAGTGGCCTGGTTGGTGGACAACGTGCGCTGGGATGTGGAGGAAGACCTGTCCCGTCTGGTGGGCGATGCCATGGCGCACACGCTGACCCGTTTCGCCCAGGCCGCTGCGCAAGCCTTGAAGGGTTTTGCGCGCCGGGTGCCGCCGGGTTTCCCGCCAGCAGGTCCCGGGCCGGTCGACCCGAACGCCACCGGTACCGCAGCCGGTAGCCCGAACACCAGCGGTTCCGGGCGATGAGGCGCCTGTTTCGGGGTGCGTTCATCGTCTGGATCGTGCTGCGCTACGGCCTGGACGAGCTGGTGCTCTCCAGCTTCCAGCGCCCTGGTCTTCGGTTGTTGACGCGCATTGTTTCCATCGGTCGCAACCTCGACAGCCCGCGCGGTCAGCGTTTGCGCGAAGCGCTGGAGCGCTTGGGGCCCATTTTTGTCAAATTCGGTCAGGTGCTCTCCACCCGCCGCGACCTGCTGCCGGTCGACATCGCCAACGAACTGGCGCTGCTGCAAGACCGGGTACCGCCGTTTCCCAGCTCGGTGGCGGTGGCCACCATCGAGCGCGCGTTTGGCAAGCCGCTGGACGCGGTCTTTTCGCATTTTGAACAGGTGCCGGTGGCCAGCGCGTCGATCGCGCAAGTGCACTTCGCCACCCTGAAAGACGGTCGGCAAGGCGGTCGTGAGGTGGCGGTGAAGGTGTTGCGGCCCAACATGTTGCCGGCGATCGAAAAAGACCTGGGCCTGATGCGCATGATGGCGGGCTGGGTCGAGCGTCTTTCGGCCGACGGCAAGCGGCTGAAACCGCGCGAGGTGGTCGCCGAATTCGACAAGTATTTGCACGACGAACTGGACTTGTTGCGCGAAGCCGCCAACGCGGCCCAGTTGCGGCGCAACATGGAAGGCCTGGACCTGGTGCTGATCCCGGAAATGCTCTGGGACTACTGCCACACCGAGGTCATGGTGATGGAACGCATGCACGGCCTGCCCATCAACCGGGTGGACGAGCTGCGCCAGCGCGGTGTGGACATTCCACAGCTCGCCAAGGACGGCGTCACCATCTTTTTCACCCAGGTGTTCCGCGACGGCTTTTTCCACGCCGACATGCACCCTGGCAACATCCAGGTGAGCGTCGATCCGGCCACGTTCGGGCGCTACATCTCGCTCGACTTCGGCATCGTGGGCACGCTCACCGAATTCGACAAGGAATACCTGGCGCAGAACTTCACGGCCTTCTTCCGACGCGACTACAAGCGTGTGGCCGAGCTGCACATCGAAAGCGGCTGGGTGCCGGCCAATACGCGGGTCGACGAGCTGGAGTCGGCGGTGCGCGCCGTGTGCGAACCCTATTTCGACCGCCCGCTGAAAGAAATCTCGCTGGGCATGGTGTTGATGCGCCTGTTCCAGACCTCGCGCCGCTTCCACGTCGAAATCCAGCCGCAACTGGTGCTGCTGCAAAAAACCCTGCTCAATATCGAAGGCCTGGGCCGCGAGCTGGACCCGGAACTGGACCTGTGGCACACGGCCAAGCCGTTCCTGGAAAAGTGGATGCTGGAGCAGATGGGCCCCCAGAAATTGCTGCGCCAACTGAAGGACGAGGCGCCGCAATACGCCAAACTGTTGCCTGCGCTGCCGCGCTTGCTGCACGACTACCTGCTGCACAAACCGCACGAGCTGCGGCGCGAACTCGATACTTTGGTGGCCGAGCAGCGGCGCACCAACCGGCTTTTGCAGGCCATCATCTACGGTGGACTCGGTTTTCTGCTGGGTTTGATCCTGATGCAGGTCTTGTTGCGTATTCGCCTCTGGTAGCGCAGGACCTAGGAGCCTGCGCGGCAGAAGAAGCGTCGGCTGCAAAGCGCCCGCAGCGGTCCATTTTTCACCGTCTTTTTGCCCCATAGCCGGGCTATGGGGTTGCAAATCCGGCAACAACTGTCCTCGCTGGGGGCGATTTTCGCTTTCGACGCCTTCTGCCACGCAGGCTCCTCGCACGGATCGGGGTCTGGACGGTCTGGGCCCCGCTGGGGCCGGGGCCAATTTATAATCATGGGTTTCCTTCCTCAGCACCTCTTTTGACAGTTTTGCTGGCGTAGGCCCCTTGGGCCCTGCGCGCCCGGCTGTCCATGCCATTCACCAGGTTCTCGTCATGCCCATCTATGCCTACAAGTGCGCGTCCTGCGGCCATGCCAAAGACGTGTTGCAAAAAATGTCGGATCAGCCGCTCACCGTTTGCCCGTCTTGCGGGGAAGCCAGCTTTCAAAAGCAGGTGACAGCGGCCGGTTTCCAGCTCAAGGGTTCTGGCTGGTACGTCACCGACTTCCGGGGTGGCAGCAACGGCGCTCCAGCCGAGGGTGCCGGTGCCAAAACCGGCGACGCCCCAAGCAGCACCAAGCCCGCGGCGGACGCTCCTGCTGCCGCCAAGACCGCACCGGCTGCAGCGCCAGCCGCTGCCCCCGCTGCCAGCCCCGCGCCTTCGGGTTCGCCGTCCGGTAGCGCGACCTGAACATGGCTTCGTTGCGCAAATGGCTGTTTTCCGGCCTGCTGGTCCTGGTGCCCCTGATTATCACCCTGTGGGTGCTCGAATGGGTCGTCAGCACGCTGGACCAGACCCTGGGCATCCTGCCCAAGGTCTGGCATCCCGATCAGCTGCTGGGCATCCACATTCCCGGTCTGGGGGTGGTTTTTGCGCTGGCCGTGGTCTTGTCCATTGGCGCACTGGCATCGAACATCATCGGCAACCGGTTGGTGAACTGGTGGCATGCGCTGCTGCACCGCATTCCTGTGGTGCGCTCGATTTATTCCGGCGTGAAGCAGATTTCCGACACCGTGTTTTCCGAAAAGGGCAATGCGTTTCGCAAGGCCTTGCTGGTGCAATGGCCCCAGGAGGGCATGTGGACCATTGGGTTTCTGACCGGCGCGCCAGGCGGTGAGGTGCTGCAGAAATTGCAGGCCTCAGGCCCGCTGGGCGGCGTGGAGCCGGACGAGTTCCACAGCGTGTATGTGCCGACCACACCGAATCCGACTGGCGGCTATTTTGTGATGATCCGCAGGCGCGACTGCATTGAACTGCGCATGAGCGTGGACGAAGCCCTGACCTACATCGTTTCCATGGGCGTGATCGTGCCGGGTGGCCCCCGCAACGCGGCGATCACCGCAGCCCAGAACCCCGAATCAACGGCCACTCCGGCCAGCTGAATTTTTTCGCGACCCCAGGTTGCGAGTCCCTTGAAAGAAGAACTGACATGGCCATGCGCTCCCACTATTGCGGTCTGGTGACCGAAGCCCAGCTGGGTGAATCCGTTTCCTTGTGTGGCTGGGTGAACCGCCGGCGCGACCACGGCGGTGTGATCTTCATCGATCTGCGCGACCGCGAAGGTTATGTGCAAGTGGTGTGCGACCCCGACCGGGCCGACATGTTCGCCACCGCCGAAGACGTGCGCAACGAGTTTTGTGTGCAGGTCAAAGGCTTGGTGCGTGCGCGTCCCGCAGGCACCACCAACGACAACCTGAAGAGCGGCAAGATCGAAGTGCTGTGCCACGAACTCACCGTGCTCAACGCATCGGTGACGCCGCCGTTCCAGATCGACGACGAAAACCTGTCGGAGACCACGCGTCTCACGCACCGCGTGCTCGATCTGCGCCGCCCCTACATGCAGAACAACCTCATGCTGCGCTACCGCGTGGCCATGGAAGTGCACAAGTTTCTGGATGGCAACGGTTTCATCGACATCGAAACCCCCATGCTCACCAAGAGCACGCCCGAAGGCGCGCGCGATTATCTGGTGCCCAGCCGTGTGCACGACGGCCATTTCTTCGCGCTGCCGCAGTCGCCCCAGCTGTTCAAGCAGTTGCTGATGGTGGCGGGCTTTGACCGCTATTACCAGATCACCAAGTGCTTCCGCGACGAAGACCTGCGCGCCGATCGCCAGCCCGAATTCACCCAGATCGATATCGAGACCTCGTTCCTGGGCGAAGAGGACATCCGCGACATGTTCCAGGGCATGATCAAAACCGTGTTCCAGAACACCATGAACGTGGATCTGGGCGACTTCCCCGTCATGCCTTATGCCGAGGCCATGCACCGCTTCGGCTCCGACAAGCCCGACTTGCGCGTGAAGCTCGAATTCACCGAGCTCACCGACGTGATGGCCGATGTCGATTTCAAGGTCTTCAGCGCCCCGGCGCAAATGGCCAACGGCCGTGTGGTGGCGCTGTGCGTGCGCGGTGGCGCCGAAATGAGCCGCAGCGAGATCGACGCCTACACCGAGTTCGTCAAAATCTACGGCGCCAAAGGCCTGGCCTGGATCAAGGTCAACGAAGTGGCCAAGGGGCGTGACGGCCTGCAAAGCCCGATCGTGAAGAACATCCACGACGCCGCGCTGACCGAAATTCTCAAACGCACCGCCGCGCAAGACGGCGACCTGATCTTCTTTGGCGCCGACAAGGCCAAGGTGGTGAACGACGCCATCGGTGCGCTGCGCATCAAGATCGGCCACAGCGAACTGGGCAAGAAGAACGGCATCTTCGAGAAACGCTGGGCCCCGCTGTGGGTCGTGGACTTCCCCATGTTCGAACACGACGAGGAAGAAGACCGCTGGACCGCCGTGCACCACCCGTTCACCGCGCCGAAGGACGGCCACGAAGACTGGATGGTCACCGCGCCCGAGAAGTGCATCGCCAAGGGTTACGACATGGTGTTGAACGGCTGGGAAATCGGTGGCGGTTCGGTCCGTATCCACCGCGCCGACGTGCAGAAAAAAGTGTTCGACGCTTTGAAAATTTCGCCCGAAGACGCGCAGCTCAAGTTCGGCTTTCTGCTCGATGCGTTGCAATACGGTGCGCCGCCGCACGGTGGCCTGGCCTTTGGTCTGGACCGCATCATCACCCTGATGACCGGCGCCGAATCGATCCGCGACGTGATCGCTTTCCCCAAGACCCAGCGCGCCCAGTGCCTGCTCACGCAAGCGCCGAGCCTGGTGGACGAAAAGCAGTTGCGCGAACTGCACATCCGCTTGCGCAACACCGATCTGGTCAAGCCGGCCTAAACGGCTCTTGCTGCAGAATGGAAGGGCGCTGGATCAGCGCCCTTTTTTCATGTCGGTCCTATCTGAAAGTTCCTCGGTGCTGGAGCCTCGCCCGTACAAAATCCCCGAATCCGTGCTGGTGGTGATCCACACCCCGGCGCTCGAGGTGTTGCTGATCGAACGGGCCGACGCGCCGGGCTTCTGGCAATCGGTCACCGGCTCCAAGGACGCCTGGCATGAGACCTTCGAGCTCACAGCGGTGCGCGAGGTGGCGGAAGAAACCGGCCTGGATGCGCGGGCCGATGGCCATGTGCTGAGCGACTGGGCGCTGGAGAATGTGTACGAAATCTACCCGCAGTGGCGCCACCGCTATGCGCCGGGTGTGTTGCACAACACCGAGCATTTGTTTGGTTTGTGCGTGCCCCAGCCCTTGCCGGTGCGGCTGAGTCCACGCGAACACCGGGCGCAACTCTGGTTGCCCTGGATGGAAGCGGCCGAGCGCTGTTTCTCGCCTTCGAACGCGGAAGCGATTTCCTGGCTGCCGCGTCTGGCCGATCTGCCTTCGCCGGCTGCGGCGGTGCGGCCAGCAGGGCCACGTGTGCGCTGAGGCATTGGCCCTGGGGCGCGCGTGTACCCGTGCCCGCTTGGTGGCATGATCCGCCCATGGGAATCTTGCGCGTAGCCACTTACAACATACACAAAGGCGTGCAGGGCGTGGGTCCTTCGCGCCGGCTCGAGATCCACAACCTGGTGCACGCGGTGGAGCAGTTCGATGCCGACATCGTGTGTCTGCAGGAAGTGCGGCGCCACCACCGCAAGCTCGAAAAGGCCTTTACCCGCTGGCCCGATCTGGGGCAGGCCGACTACCTGTCGCCCGAGGGTTACGAGTCGGTTTACCGCACCAATGCCACCACGCGCCATGGTGAGCATGGCAACGCCCTGCTGTCGCGCTGGCCGGTGCTGAGCAGTGGCCACGCCGACGTGTCGGACCACCGCTTTGAGCAGCGTGGCCTGTTGCACGTGGAGTTGCTGGTCGATGGGGTTGAGCTGCATGTGGTGGTGGTGCACCTGGGCCTGATCCACGCCGGGCGCGAACGCCAGGTGCAGCGCCTGGGGCAGTTTGTGCGCGACAACGTGCCCCATACCGCGCCGCTGGTCGTGGCGGGCGATTTCAACGACTGGAGCGCACAACTGCTCAAGCCCATGGCGGCCATGGACTTGCAGACTTTTGACGGCATCCGTCTGCCCACCTATCCCTCGCGCCTGCCCTTGCTGCACCTGGACCGTGTGTTCGTGCGCGGCCTGCGCCCGGTCAGCGCCCAGGTGCCACACGGCCGGGCCTGGTCGCGCATGTCCGACCACCTGCCTCTGATCGTCGAGTTGGAACTGTGAACCGGGACGTGCCTGCTCCACCGCCCGCGCGGCCGACCGCGTCCGATGGCAGTGGTGTAGCGCCCATGCAGAGCGGACACCAGCTGCTGCTGTTGCAAGGCGGGACGACCTTCTTCCCTGCGCTGGTCGAAGCCATGGACACGGCGCGTCTCGTGATCCATCTGGAAACCTATATCTTCCAGTTTGACGGCGCGGCACTGCGTGTGGCCGAGGCGCTGGAGCGTGCGGCCTTGCGTGGCGTCGTGGTTCGGCTGGTGGTGGATGGCGTGGGCACGCCACACATTCCCACCGAATGGCAGCAGCGTTTTGCAGCGGCCGGGGTGCGCTGGAGCATGTATTCGCCGCTGGGGCGCCTGGGCCTGCTGGTGCCCAGCAACTGGCGCCGCCTGCACCGCAAGCTGTGCGTGGTCGATGGCGCACTGGGGTTTTGTGGTGGCATCAATCTGATCGACGACCAACACGACGAGGCGCTGGGCCGGCTCGACGCGCCGCGTCTGGACTTTTCCCTGCGTGTGGCCGGGCCGCTGGTGGCCGACATGGTGGAGACCATGGAGCAGTTGTGGTGGCGTTTGCAAGCGGTGCACAAGGCGCGGCAACGCGAGTTTCGGGCCGCCTGGGAGGCCTTGCGCGAGACCCGGCCGGTGGGCGATTTCAGCCGCTTGCTGGCCAAGATAGAAACCTATTCCCGATTCGGCGCGCGGTCGGCTTTGGCCGCGTCCGACGGTGATCTGTCCACCTTCCAGGCGGGGGTGGACGGCGCGCGTGCTTCTCTGGTGCTGCGCGACAACGTGGCGCACCGGCACGACATCGAGCGCGCGTATCTGCGTGCTTTGGGCACGGCACGCACCGAAATCATGATAGCCAACGCCTACTTTGTTCCCGGCCGCAAGCTGCGGCGTGCCCTGACCATGGCGGCCAGGCGGGGTGTGCGGGTGCGCCTGCTGTTGCAGGGCAAATACGAAAATTTCCTGCAGTACCACGCGGCGCGGCCGGTGTACCAGAAATTGCTGGAAGCGGGCGTTGAGATCCACGAATACGCGCCCAGCGCCTTGCATGCCAAGGTGGCGGTGGTGGACCGGCGCTGGGCCACGGTCGGGTCGACCAACCTGGACCCCTTGTCGATGTTGCTGGCGCGCGAGGCCAATGTGATCACCACCGACCAGCGCTTTGCCGACTTGCTGCACGACTGCCTGGACAGCATCGTCAGCTGCGCGGGCAACCGGCTGGATACCTTGGCGCTGAGCCAGCGGCCCTGGCGCCAGCGGGTGCTGGACCGCATCGCGTTCGGCACCATGCGCGCCTTGCTGTTCCTGACCGGGCACCGCTACTAGGCCAAGGCCTGTCACTAAGCGGCGGTTTTGCGAGCGCTGCGTGGCGCTCAGACGTCTTTGGACTCCAGGGTCTGCAGGAACTGCTTGCGCCAGGCGTGCACATCGTCGCGGCGGATGCCTTCGAGCAGGCTGGCGTGCCGGGCCTGGCGCTCGGCCAGGGGCATGTTCAGCGCGCGCTGTGTGGCTTCGGCCACCACCAGCTGGTCGTGCGGGTTGACCAGCAGGGCTTCGGTCATCTGTTCTGCCGCGCCAGCGAAGCGCGACAGGATCAGCACGCCGGGGTTGGCCGGGTCCTGTGCCGCCACGAATTCCTTGGCCACCAGGTTCATACCGTCGCACAAAGGTGTGACCAGCGCCACGCTGCTGGCGCGGTACAGGCCGGGCAGGCGCTTGCGCGCCATGGAGCGGTTGATGTAGCGCACCGGCATCCAGTCCAGTTCGCCAAACTCGCCATTGATCGCCCCGCTCAGGCCTTCGAGCTCGTGCCGCAGATCCGAGTAGGCCGAAACGCTTTCGCGCGAAGGCGCGGCGACCTGGATCAGCACCGCGCGGCCCCGGTTTTCGGGGTAGTCGTGCAGCAGGCGCTGGAAGGCGCGCAGACGCTGTGGCAGGCCTTTGGAGTAGTCCAGCCGGTCCACCCCGACCAGCAGGCGCTTGCTGGCGAACTGGTCGCGCATATTGGCGTAGGTGGTCTGGGCCTCTCGACCTTCGCCCAGACGGATGAACTCGTCCACATCGATGCCGATCGGGAAGGCCTGGGCGCGCACCGTGCGGCCAAACGCGGTGAAGACGTCGTTTTCCCGCTGCTCGGCCCGGGCCTCGTTGCGCACATAGTGGGCAAAGTGTCCCAAGTCGGTCTGGGTCTGCAGGCCGATCAGGTCGTAGGCGAACAGCGAGCGCATCAGCCATTCGTGCTGTGGAATCGCGGCCATCACCACCGCCGAGGGCAGCGGTGTGTGCAGAAAAAACCCGATGCGCTGCTCGCAGCCCAGTGCCCGCAGTTCGGCCGCCAGCGGGATCAGGTGGTAGTCGTGGATCCAGATCACGTCGTCGGGCCGCAGCAAGGTGGCCAGGTGCTGCGCAAACAAGCGGTTGACGCGCCGGTAGCTGTTGATGTCGCCGTGGTCGAAATCGGCCAGATCGAGCCGGTTGTGGAACACCGGCCACAGCACCCCGTTGGAATAGCCCAGGTAGTAGGCGTCGTGGTCGGCCTGGGTGAGGTCGATGGTGGCCAAGGTCACGTTGCCGGCGCGCTGCTGCTGCAGCCGCGATTCGGTGCCGCGCTCGGGCTCTATCATCTGGCCGCTCCAGCCAAACCAGAGCCCGCCCGAGTCGGACAGCGCATCACCCAGCGCCACGGCCAAGCCGCCCGCCGCCGCCTTGCGTGGATCGGCGACCCGGTTCGATACCACCACCAGCCTTTTCATATGCGTCCTTAAATGACAGAGTCCCAGGGCTCGGAGAGCCGCACCGCGCCGTTGATCAGGCCGACCATGGAGTAGGTCTGCGGGAAATTGCCCCAGAGTTCGCCGGTCACCGGGTGTGTGTCCTCCGACATCAGGCCCAGCGGGTTGCGCGCGGCCAGCATGGCTTCGAAAATGTCGCGCGCCTGTTCTTTTCGGCCGATACGGGCCAAGGCGTCCAGGCGCCAGAAGCTGCAAATGTTGAAGGCGGTTTCGGGCTTGCCGAAGTCGTCCGGCGCTTCGTAGCGGCGCATGTAGGGGCCATCGCAAAGCGACGCTTCGAGCGCTTCCACCGTGGCCACAAAGCGCGGGTCGCAGGGGTCGATGAAACCCACCTCGGCCATCAGCAAGACGCTGGCGT
>NZ_JBFJMY010000030.1:0-19799 GCF_041633695.1 Hydrogenophaga sp. | reverse complement strand
CCAGCAAAGGCATGCCGGTGGCACTGCGCGAGCCGTCCACCACCCAGTTGTTCGAGCCCTTGCCCTCGATGTTGCCCAGCTCACGCGTCCAGTCCCGCATATCGGCGACCAGTTGTGCGCTGAATCCACTCGGTAGAGGTTCAGCAAGCGACTGGCGGGTCGCGGGCAGTTGCTGGGTCGCTGGGCGGTAAACATGCAGGTCGCGGTACAGCCGCGCCAAATCGGTCTGACTCGCGGGCGGCTCTCCGGGATAGGCCGGGAACAGCTGCCAAAGTTGATCGGTGTCGAGCACTTGCAGCGCGGACAAGCGGGCAAATTCGTTGCCCCAGTTGCCGCCCAGATCCAGCGCCATCATGATCGACCAGCCGGCGCTGTCCAGGGCATCCCAATACCGCCCTGCGCGCGCGGCTTCGCGCGGGTTCACGCCCAGCAGCTGGAATTCGGGGGGCAGCGCCTGCTGGCCGTCGGCAAAAAAAGCGTTGATGCCATCGCTGTAGGCCTGCAGTGCCACGCGCGCCTCCTCCGGCAAACCCGCGAGCTGCCGCTGGGCGGCTTCGCGTATGCCCAAAGTGCGCAGCAGCACATCGGTTTCCAGCGTCGCCGGGCCCAATATTTCGGAGAGCGTTCCGCGCATGAGGCGGCGGTTGAATTCGAGTTGCCAGGCCCGTTCCTGGGCATGCACATAGCCCATGGCCATCCAGGCGTCGTGCGGTTCCAAGGCCTGGATGTGCGTCACATCGCTGGCGTCCCGCCGCACCTGCACCGGATGTCGAAGCCCGGACAGTTGCAGCTCACCGTCGACCTGCGGCAGGCTGCGCGCCACGTAGATAGAGCCCGCAGCAGCCACGAGCACAGCCAGCAAGGCCATGGTCCAACAGACTCTTTTGATCCACCGCATGGGCATTTTCCCGTTTGTTCTTGTGCCGTCCGAACTGGGACTGCCGACCATCGCCGGTCGCACCTGCCGACGCTCTAAGCGGGTGCCGCGCTGCGTCCCAGCACCATATGGCCATCCACCAGTTTGAAGCTGATGGTGGGCGCGCTGAAATCTGAAAAAGGCGCACCCATGGCAATTTCGCCGTCGCTGTGCAACAGACACTCTTGTCGGCGCAAGGCGATCATGTTGTCGGTGCCATTGAAGCGCACCCAAGTGCCATAGCTGCTGATATCTTCCAGCACATAGTTGCCGGAACGGATGTCGATGCTGACGTGCAGGCGGGAAACCCGAGGATCGTTGACCACAAAATCGGCTTCCGGCACCCGCCCAATTTTCAAGGGCAGGTCGGTCAAATTGTAGGCATGCGAAACATCGAGCCACCCCAATTCGATGCCACCGAACACCGATTCGCCGGTGCCGATTCCCGTGTGCAAATCGGCTGGCAAGGTGAGGAATTCCGAAAGCATCTCGGGTTGCCACTCGATTCGGAACACCTCACAAGATTCGACCCGGCCTTTGATTTGCATCGGCCCCAGACTGCGGCTGCGCACGCCCGAACGGGGTCCCAGTTTGCGCACCACCTGATCGGTGACCAGTATCTGCTCCGGTCCGGCCAGGTCACTCAGACGCGAGGCCACATTGACCGCATCGCCAAAGCAGTCGCCATCGACCTGCACCACTTGGCCACGCGCCATGCCGACTTGCATCAACAGCTTGAGGCGGTTGGGCCAGTATGAGACGCGCTTGGCGTGGTCCTGCTGGATCTGGACCATGGTGTCCACCGCATGCCGGTTGTTGGTGAAAGACAGCAACACCCCGTCGCCCAACATCTTGACGACCTTGCCACCGTGTTCCATGCCGACGGACCCAATCCACTGGGTCAATTTGGTCACCGCTTTGGTCGCGCGATCATTGCCCAATGTTTCAAACACCGACACGCTTCCCGTCAAATCTACAAATGCAATCGTCAGTTCTGCCATATGGGGTGTGAATGTACTCCGTGAATTACAACATAGGCGAGCCGATTGCCTGACCGGTGGCCAGGTTCAGCGCAAACTGTGCCAGACCCGACCGGGCACCGAATCGACTGTGAGATAAATCCGTCGAGGCAACAGGAACATACTTTTACATGCAGAGCGGCGCTGCCTCATGGCTGCGTTCAAAGGTGTTACCCGGTGGTTGTTCGATCCGCCTGGACCGCCCAACCGCTTGCATGTCCAAACTTCTATTTACGACAAAAGTTCGTACTTGCAATATTTGCCATCCAAGGCGCAAACGAACGGGTTGTGGTTTTTTTGCTTTACTGGTGTTTCAACGGATTGCAAGGTCTATATGGTCCGGCGTATTCTGCACATCAACAAAGACAACGTCGTTGAGGTGATCGCATGCGCTGGTTCAAACCAGGAATTCGCAACAGTATTTCAGCTTTGCTGGGATCCGAATTGCGCAAAGATTCGCCAGAGTCTCTTGAGCCCGTGCGCCAAGCCATGTTGGCTGTGCTGGGCGAAAACGGAGCGGCCAGCAACCCTCAACTCACGCACCGGCTGAAGCACATGCACGATGCCCATGCCTTGTGGTTTGCCCGTGCCGAAATGGTGGCGGTATTGAGCCAACTGCATGGCGAAGCCGTGGCGGTGGACCGGGTGATGAGCCTGACCCCGGTGTTTGAAGGCTTGCTACCCAAGAGCCTCATGGAGCCCAGCCGCCCACGCCGCTGAGCACCCTCTCTGCTGTTTCAACCCCAGTACAACAGCGCATCCCTTCCCTGCACCATCAGCTCGATCTGTTGCCCCACCGGCAACAAGACTTTGGTCGGCACATGCCCAAAGGGCAATCCCGTCAGTACCGGTATCCGCGTTTTGCTGCGCAGCCAGTCGACCACGGTTTGCAGCTTGTAGCCCTTGTCGTGGGGCCCGAGTTGGTATCGGTTGAACGCGCCCAACACAACCGCTTTTTGCTGGCCCAGAATGCCGGCGTTCAGCAACTGTGTGAGTTGGCGTTCGATGCGGTAGGGGTGCTCGTTGACATCTTCCAGAAACAACACACCGCCTTTCACCGCGGGCAGATACGGCGTACCGACCAGGGCGCACAGCACCGACAGATTGCCGCCCCACAGCGTGGCCTTGCGCAGTTTGAATTCCGGTGCTTGCTCTGCGCTTGGTTTGCCGAAACGGCTCAGCGCCGGTCCGTCGGTCTTGGGCAAGCGCCAGCCGGTGCCCTCTCCTTGTCCGCAGACCAGGTCGTCGAAACAGGCTTCCATGATGTCGTCGGGCACGCCTTCGGCGCCAAAGTCTTCGCCCAGCGCAGGACCAGCCCAGGTGACTGCGCCGGTTTTGGCCAGCACGGCGCTCTGGAACGCGGTGAAGTCGCTCAAGCCCACGTAGCGCGTGCCACGCGCTATGGAGCGCGCGATTTTTTTGTAGGGCAGCTCGGGCAGCAGGCGGGTCAAACCATAGCCGCCTCTTGATATCAGCGCGATATCGGCTTCGCTGTCGGCCGCGCGCGCGATGGCGGCCAGGCGGGTTTCGTCGTCACCTGCGAAGCGGGTATGGCTGTGCAGTGCGGCTTCGTCGATTTCGACATCGTGTCCCAAGGTTTGGAGGCGCGCAATGCCGCGCCGAAAAGCGGCTTTGTCGCGAACGGCGCTGGAAGGGGAATAGATGTAAATGTGGCTCATGGTCGATCAGGATACAGGGTGGACGATCAGATTTCAGCGGGCATCGTCAGAGGCTGAGGATCGGAAATATGGGTTGGCGACTTCGGCGAGTTGGGCTCCCGGCTCCTCGGGTACGCAGCCGGTCAAAGGCCCGCGCAAGCCTTCGAGCCCGGCATCGGCAGCGTGTTGCACCACACGCAACGCAGCTTCGGCCAGGAGCAGATCTTGCGGGCCACATGCCACCATGCTTTGCCCCTGCCATTGACGACGCCAAAAATCGCGGACCGATTCGGCAAGCGCGAGCTTCTCGCTGCTCGCTTCGGTGTGCATGGACGGAAATGCACGCAGGGCGGCGCAGTGTCCGCGGTCTGGAAAAGGGGCCATATAGGCGGCACACGCTGGCTCGCTGAAACGCCGGTTTGTTTGACGCAGGGTGCGAAGGTATTCACCCAAGCCTTTTTCAGGATGTTTGCCCATGAGATCAAGCCAGGTCGGTCCATCGCCCGGCTGCAGCACGGCGTCGTCGGCACCGCCGACCAGCAGTACACCGCTGTAGCGTTTTGGCGCCTGGACCGGCAAGCTCAGGCCCAGCAAGGCATCTGACCCGGGAAGTACCAGCACCAGCCGGCGCAAATCCAGCCGCTCCACCCATTCCAGCAGTACCTGCCGGTGCCATTGAAAACGGTGGAGGTGCTCCTTTTTGGGCTTGTCGCTCTTGCCAAAGCCCACCAGATCGGGTGCCAGAACACGTGCGCCACTGGAAAGAAGTGCGGGAATCAGCTTGCGCCAGTTATAGCTCCAGAGCGGGTATGGATGCAGGCACAAGTAGGTCAAGGGCGCGTCCAGAGGACCTTCATCCAGGTAGTGCATGCGCAGACCGTTCAGGCTGGGCAGGTCGCCGATGAAATGTTCGCGCCAGGCGTAATCGGGAAGAACTTTGAAGCGCGCTTCGGGTGTGCGCAGCGCGTCTTCGCGCAAAGGCCAGGGGTTGCCGCGTCGCTGTTGAAAAAACGTCTGGAGCAACTGCCCGCAGTCCTGCGCCAAAACACCGCCCTGCACCTGGGTCTGGTGGTTCAGGCGCGCGTCGGAAAAGACGTTCAGCACCGAACCGGCGGCGCCGGTTTTCGGATCGGCGGCGCCGAACACGACGCGGTCGAGTCGGGCATGCAACATCGCGCCACTGCACATGGTGCAAGGCTCCAGCGTCACGTAGAGCGTGCAGCCCTCCAGCCGGTAATTGCCCAGCACGCGCGCCGCCGCACGCAGCGCTTCCATTTCGGCGTGTGCGGTCGGGTCATGTCCGCCGACCGGTGCGTTGTGGCCTGTCGCGACGACGACCCCGTTTCTCACCACCACCGCCCCGACCGGAACCTCGCCCTTGCGGGCTGCTGCATGGGCCTGTTCCAGTGCGACACGCATGAAGCCCTCGTCGCAGGCCTGGATTTCGTCAGGCTGGCGAGCAGGTTCGGCGCTGTGAGCGGCGTCGGGCATCAATCCGCCGATGACGAGGCGTCCACGAGCCCCAAGCGCCGCATCCAGACCGCGAGCGCTCGCTCGTCGGCGTTGCCCTGGGCATAGGACGCGTACATGGCCGCGTGTGCTTCCGGGCGGTGCTGGTTGAGCTTGAGCTTGCATTGCAGCTGGGTCACGCGCAGTTCAAAAGCCACGATGGCGCCCAACATGCGCTGCTGGAAAGCAGGATCCAGCGACCGCCACTGCGCGGCGTACGCCGGATCGTGGTCCCCGATCAGGTGTTTCAGCAGCGCGTCCTTGTCGTCCAACGCATCGATCAACCGGGCCTGCACGGTGCAATGCACCATCAGGTAGTTCCAAGTGGGTACGCGGGCCAGATCCGGGTACACGCTGGGGGACATATAGGCCTGCGGGCCCATGAAGCTCACCACCGCCTGGGGCCGCTCTTGCAAATAGCGCCAATGCGGGTTGGCTCTGGCGCAATGCCCGAGCAGCACGACGTCGCTGCCCTCTTCTTGCAGGTGCATCGGCACGGGCGTGGCATACGGCAATCCGTCGTCATCCACCGAGATCAGCTGGGCCAGCGGGTGGGCACGCATCAGCTCCCGTGCAAGGGCCGGATCTTTTGCGTCAAATGCAGAAGTGAGGTACATGGAATGGATTGTTGCAGGTTCTTCCAACCAGGTTGCGGTACCCGCCTCGAGCGGGACTTCGCTAGACTGGCGGCATGCAAAAAGCCGCCGGATTGATTGTGATAGGGCTGTGCGCCCAGTGGTGTGGGACTTGTCGGGACTACCTGCCCGTTTTTGACGCGCTGGCCAAAGAAGAGCCGGACCAACGTTTTGTCTGGCTCGACATCGAAGACGAAGCCGATCTGGTGGCCAACCTGGAGGTGGAGACCTTCCCGACGCTGGTGATCGGCTTGCACGACCAACTGCTGTTCGCCGGCCCCGTGCTGCCCCGCCTGAGCGACGCCCGCCGATTGCTCGCCGCATTGTGGGAAGCCCATATGGAAGGTGAAGCACCTGCCGCCTCGCGTTTGCTGCCCGACCAGCGCCGCGACTACCTGGCCATTGTTCGCCACGTCATCAACACGGGCGCTTGAGCCAGCGCTTCAACGGCGCCGGTACTTCGCGGGGGTTTCACCAACCTGTTCCGAGAACAGGCGTGCAAAACTCGCCGGATCCGAATAGCCGACCGCTTCGATGATGCGGACAACAGGCCACCGGGTACTTTTCAAAAGCTGTTTGGCCTTTTCCACCCTCGCCTCGCGCAGCAAGGCCAGCGGAGACACGCCAGTCTCGCCCTTGACCCGGCGCATCAATGTGCGGCTGCTGACGTGAAACGCTTGCGCCACCCTTTCCAGGTCGTAGTCTTCGGTCAACCGGGCCTCAAACCATTGCCTGAGGTTTTGCGAGAAAGTGGGTAGGCGACGTTCCAGCAGGTGGTTGTCCACATAGGGTGCTTGGCTCGTACGCTGACTGGGAAGCAAGGCCGCATTGGCGGTTGCGGTGGCGACTTCGGCGCCCAAATGGCGCTTGACCAGGTGGATCGCCAAGTCGAAAGCCGAGCTGACCGCAGCCGAGGTGATCACCGCGCCGTCTTCCAGCAAAATCGCGTCCGATTGCAACCTGGCCGCAGGGTAGCGGGCGGCCAGGTCGCCAGCAAATAGCCAAGCCGTCGTGACTTGGCGTGCGGCCAGCAAGCCCGCTTCGCCCAGCAAGAACGCGCCGACACAGATGGAGGCCACGGTCGAGCCACTGGCAAAACCGTGGCGAATGAAGGCCACCTCCCGCGTCAGCGGAGCCAGTTTGGCCGACCAATCTGGCTGCCGTCGGGTTTCCATGCCCGGCACGATCAGCAGGTCGTAGTGGCCGACGGGGCGCCCGACCCGCAGCGCAAGCCCGCCCGCCACGGTGACGTTCCGCCCCGTCAATCCGATCAGTTCCACGTCCAGGCGCACCCCGCGTTTCGCGCCCAAACCGTCGTCGATATCGCTGGCAATGCGCAGCACATCGGCGATGCCGAACAGTTGGGTGGGCATGCACCCGTTGTAAGCCAGGACGGCCATGCGAATGGTTTTCATCCGGCGTACTTGAAGGGGTTGATCAGAATTTTGCAACATTTGTCGGTATTGGCAATTTTATAGTCCATACCGACATGTCCGTCATGAGGCCACCAGACCGATCATGCAAGGGCTGCCCCCAAGCCGCTCACCCACCGATTGGTGGCACCAGCGGCCAACCATTTTCAATGGACCTCACCCTATGGGAAAACCCCACATCATCAAAATCCCCATCCTGCCGTTCGGCTTGGTCAACTGCCACCTGATCCTCGGCGAAACGGGTTGCGTGCTGGTTGACACCGGATTGCCCGGCTCCGAAGCCAAGATTGAACGCGCGCTGAAAAAGCATGGTCGCAGCTTTCGCGACGTTGACTTGATCGTGGTCACACATGCCCATGTCGACCACGCAGGCTCGGCCGCCAAACTGCGTGAGCTCACCGGCGCACCCATCCTCGCCCATGCCGGTGACCTGGACTACTACGCTCAGCGCAAGAAAATGACCTTCTGCGAAACCGGCTGGTTTGGGCGGTTTTTCATGCGTACCGGCCTGATCCTGCAACCCTATGCCCCCTTTACCCCGGACATCTTGCTAAACGACGAAGCCTCCCCCATGGACCTGAGCCCGTATGGCGTCGCTGGGGTGGCTCGGCACACGCCCGGGCACACCAGAGGCTCGGTATCGGTTCAGTTGACCAGCGGAGATGCGTTGGTGGGCGACTTGGTGGCCTCCGGAATTTTGTTGGGTGGTCTGGTGCGCACCGAGCATGCGATACGGCCCCCGTTCGAAGACGATCCACAAACGGTGGCAGTGGAGTTGCTGGGCATGGTGGATGCTGGCATGCAACGCTTCCACATGGGGCACGGTGGCCCGCTGATCGCCGGTGAAGTGCGGCGCCACGCCCTGTCACTGCGCGGGCTGCAGCCGGGCCGCATGTATGGCGTGCAGTCCCCTTGCGCTTGCAACAACGAACAGCCTGGCGCAGAGAGGGTCAGACCCGGTTGTTGAAAACGGCCGCGTTCAACAAAAGCTGGTGGCAAAAAAAATGCCACCTCGCGGTGGCATTTTCACGGTAGCCGTAAACAGCTATCGAATGTGCATCAGCGGATGACGGCCAAGGTGGTGCGGACACCGCCTTTGTAGGTCATCAACGTCAAAGCGCCATTCTTGATGTCGCCTTTTTCGTCGAACGTGATGTGACCGGTCACGCCTTTGTAGTCGGTGGCCTTCAGTGCGGGCAGGTATTTCACCGGGTCGGACGAGTTGGCGGTCACCATGGCGTTGGCCATGACCTTCACCGCGTCGTAGACGTAGGGCGCATAAACCTGGACTTCGGCACCGAATTTGGTCTTGAAGTCGGTGCGGAATTTCTCCATGCCGACCTTTTCTTCACCTTCAACACCACCGGCTTCGGCACAGAAAACCGTGTCGTCGCCCATGCCGTCACCGGCCAGCTTGGGCAATTCGCTGGAGCAAATGCCGTCGCCGCCCATGAACTTGGCGGTGATGCCCAGTTGCTTCATCTGCTTGAGCATCGGACCGGCCACAGCGTCCATGCCGCCGAAGAACACGACGTCGGGCTTTTTGGCCTTCAAGGTGGTCAGGATGGCATTGAAGTCGGTGGCTTTGTCGTTGGTGAACTCACGGCCCACCACGGAGCCGCCTGCGGCCACGACACCTTTTTCAAACTCGTCGGCAACGCCCTGGCCATAAGCCGTGCGGTCGTCGATCACGGCCACGGTTTTGGCTTGGAGGCTTTCCACGGCGTATTTGCCCAGCGTGCCACCCAGGTGCACGTCGTCGGCAACCATGCGGAACGCGCCGGCATAGCCTTGACGGGTGTACTTGGGGTTGGTCGCCGACGGGGAAATCTGGGGCAGACCAGCGTCGTTGTACAACTGCGAAGCCGGGATGGTGGTGCCCGAGTTCAAATGGCCGATCACGCCAGCCACTTTGGCGTCGATCAGCTTTTGCGCGGCAGCCGTGCCCTGCTTGGGATCGGCGGCGTCGTCTTCGGCCAACAGTTCAAACGTAGTGGGCTTGCCATCGATGGTCAGACCGGCAGCGTTCAACTCTTCGATGGCCATGCGGGCACCGTTTTCGTTGTCTTTGCCCAAGTGGGCAATGGCACCGCTGGTCGGAGCCACGTGACCAATCTTGACGACCTGCGATTCAACCGCCGGTGCTGCAGCAGGAGCGGCAGCAGGAGCAGCCTCTTCTTTTTTGCCACAAGCGGCAAGAGCGACAGCCGCAGCGATAACGGCCAATTTGATGTTCAGTTGCATAGAGGTCCTCAGAAAGGATTAGGAATTGATATGCGGAGGGAACTTTTCTCCACATCTATGAAGATACTCCAAAAACCGAGGAGTTTTCAACTCCGGGAACATTCTGTCTCCGGGTTTCTGGCTTTGCGATGCCCTGCATCAAGCCGTTGAATGCCCCATAAGGCTGCCGCATGGCAAGCCGCCCCGCACACGAAGCTCAACCGGCTGAGCCTGGCGCCTTCAAATCGTGCCGCTCGGGGGTGACACCATCGGCCTGGTATTGCCGCCAGCGCTGCCGCGCCCGCGTGCGGTCGCCCTCGTCCTGTTCCACCACTTCAATGACGCGCGCGAACCGGTCGTAGCCCACCGCCACCGCATCGGTGAGGTTGAGCAACACATCGGCCTGGAAATCGGCGGGCAAGGCTGCGCCGGCAATGAAAATGGGCGAGCGGCTTTGCGTCTGATGGCTGTCGCTTTCGCGGCAGTGCGGCACAAAATCGGTGGGGGAGAGAGTCCACAAGGCCTGGGCCAAGCCGACGTCGCGCCCCGCCCCCGCCAGCACCACCAACCGCGCGCCTTTGAGAAAAGCCTTGCGCAGCAAGCGGCAGGCGTAGGCCCGCTTGTCAGGTGCGTTGAAATGGAACGCGACTGCGGTCATGTCGGATCAAGTGCACGCGGCTTCAAGCCTTGCGCTCGGCTGCAGCGGCCTTGCTGGTTTTTGCGCGCTGGGTGCCCACCGCTGTCTCCCGGGAGACTGTGGCGGTTTTGGGTTTGGTTCTGCTTTTGACCACGGGGGCGTCTGCAGCGGCTTCGTCCACCAGATACTGGAGCAACAAGGGCACCGGCCGGCCGGTGGCGCCTTTGGCGGCACCACTCTTCCAGGCGGTGCCCGCGATGTCCAGGTGCGCCCAAGGCAGGTCGGCGGTGAATTTTTGCAGGAACTTGGCCGCCGTGATGGAGCCTGCGGCGCGACCGGCCACGTTGCCCATGTCGGCAAAATTGGACTTGAGGCCTTCCGCGTATTCCTCGTCCAAGGGCATGCGCCAGCAAGGGTCGAGTACCTTCTCACCGGCTTGCTGCAAGGCGCTGGCCAGGTCGTCGCGGGGCGAAAACAGGCCACTGCGCACAGCACCCAGGGCGATCACGCAGGCACCGGTGAGGGTGGCGATGTCGATCACGCTGCGTGGCTTGAAGCGGGCGGCGTAGGTGAGTGCATCGCACAGAATCAGGCGCCCTTCGGCATCGGTGTTGAGGATTTCGATGGTCTGGCCGCTCATGCTGGTGACCACATCGCCCGGCTTGACCGCGCGGCCATCCGGCATGTTTTCGCAGGAGGGGATCAGGCCCACCACATTGATCGCAGGGCGCAATTCGGCCAGGGCGGCAAAGGTGCCGAGCACGCTGGCCGCACCACCCATGTCGTATTTCATTTCGTCCATCTCGGGTGCGGGTTTGATGGATATGCCCCCGGTGTCGAAGGTGATGCCCTTGCCCACCAGCACGACCGGCGCACTGGTTTTGGCGGCACCCTGGTACTGCATGACGATGAAGCGCAAAGGCTCGGCCGAGCCTTGCGCCACCGCCATGAAAGCGCCCATGCCCAAGGCGGCGACCTCTTTGGGGCCGAGCACCTGGGTCGAGATACCCGGCTTGCGACCCAGTTTGCGCGCGGCATCGGCCAGCATGCTGGGGGTGGCGTGGTTGGCCGGGCGATTGGCCCACTCTTTGGCCAGTTCCACGCCAGCAAAGAGAGCGACGCCGGCATCGAACCCGGGCCGGGTGATGGTGGTGCTGGACACGCCGACCACCACTTCGCGCAAAGCACGGGCTTTGGCCGAGGGTTTGGTCAGCGTGAAGACGTAGGTCGCGTCGCCACAGGCTTGCACGGCGCTGCGCACCGCGTCGGCGTCCGGGCCCAGCAGAGAGAGCAGCAGCCCCAGCTTTTTGATGCCGGGCTGCTTCAGACTGGACAGGCCTGCGGTGACGGCTTTGCGCACCGAAGCCGCACTGCCGTCGCCGGCACGCACCAGAACCACCCGCGGCGCCTTGACGCCCAGCGGCCGGTAGCAGGCCAGCGATTTGCCCACGCCTTTTTCAAGGTCGCCATGGCGCTGCGCCACTTCGAACAGTTTCCCCAGAGCGGTGTCGCTGGCTCGCGCTGCGTCCATGGTGTCGGGAACCAGCACCAGCAAGGCATCGACCGACCATGCAGCGGCCTGGGCCAGAGAAAGGGTTTTGAGTTCGAAGTTCATAATTGCGTTTTCCTTTTGGTTTTCGATGTTATTCCATTCTTCCATTCGCAAAGAACTGGCCCGCAGTTTCGGCGTCACCCTGGTGGTTTTGTTCACCATCGTGCTCACCATGCTGCTGATCCGGACCCTGGGCCTGGCCTCACGGGGCAGCGTCAACCCCGAGGAAATCATGCTGGTGCTGGGCTATACGGTGTTGGGCCGCATGCCCACCATTCTCACGCTGGCCTTGTTCATTTCCATTGTGTTCACGCTCTCGCGCATGTACCGCGACAGCGAAATGATCATCTGGTTCACCAGTGGCCAGTCCTTGGGCGGCTTTCTCGGGCCGGTGCTGCGTTTTGCCTGGCCGGTGTTGTTGGCGATCGTGCTGATGGTGCTGTTCATATGGCCCTGGGCGAATCAGCAAACCGACGATTTGCGCAGCCGCTTTGAGCGCCGGGGCGACTTGGAGCGCATCGCGCCGGGGCAGTTCCAGGAGTCGGCGTCGGGGAAACGCGTGATCTTCATCGACAAGGACACCGCCGACGGTACTGAAGGCCGCAACATCTTCATCTCCACCAAAGAGGACGACGGACGCGAAACGGTCACGTCGGCGCGCTCGGGCCGCATCGTGTGGGAGGGTGAGCAGCAAATTCTTTTGCTGAGCAACGGGCAGCGCCTGGAGTCCCCGCCGGATATGAGCAGCCTGAAAGTGAGCGAGTTCGGCGAATACGGCATTCAGATTGGCGTGGACACGGCGGCCACAGGTGGGGCGCAGTCGCTCAAGACCATGCAGATATGGGAGCTGCTGAGCGACCCCACACCGGCCAGGTTGGGTGAGCTGGGCTGGCGCATCGGCATGGGTCTCACCGCCTTGAATTTTGTGCTGGTGGCGCTCGCAACCAGCACCGGCAATCCGCGCGCCGGTCGGGGCGGCAACCTGTTCTTTTCGTTGTTTGCCTTCGTGTTCTATTACAACCTGCAGAACCTGGGGCAAAGCTGGATATCGAGCGGTCTGGTCGGTTTGGGCAGCTTCATGGCGCTGTCGCACGGAGGCGTTTTTGTGCTGACCGTGCTCTGGCTGCTCAAGCGCCACCACAATTTCAGCCTGCGGGCCTGGCTCAAAGCCTCGCACAGGCGGCACGCGCCGGTGGAGGGATCGGGCGCATGAGAACCATCCGCCGCCTGATTTATGGCGAGATTTTCGCCGCCGTGGCCTTTGTGCTGCTCGCGTTTCTGGCCTTGTTTTTCTTTTTTGATCTGGTCGACGAGTTGCCGCAACTGGGCAAGGCCTCGGTGCTGGATCCCAATATTGCCTATGAACTGCGGCACGCCCTGCTCTATGTGATGTTGATCATGCCCAGCCATGTGTACGAGCTGATGCCGATCGCGGTGTTGATCGGCTCGGTCTTTGTGCTGGCGCGCATGGCGCAAGGTTCGGAGTACACCATCTTGCGCACCAGCGGCCTGGGACCGTGGCGGGCCTTGCACACCTTGCTGGGCCTGGGACTGTTGTTCGTGGTCATCACCTTCGCCATTGGCGACTACGTCGCACCCATGACCGACAAAACGGCCCAATTGCTCAAGGCGCGCTACCAGGGGCGCATCAGCGTGGGGCAAACGGGCGCCTGGCTCAAGGAGCGCCAGACATTCACCAGTTTTTCGGTCAACGTGGGCGCCATGTCACCGCAGGGCGACATGAGCGATATCCGGATTTTCGAGTTCGACAACCAGGGGTTTCTGGTGTCGACCGTGGAGGCCAAGACCGGTCAGATCGAGGCTGGCGACGCCTGGACCTTGCGCAACGTGGAGCGGCGTGAGTTCGATACCGCTGGCCTGCACGCCGCTCAAATCAACCACCGCTCTCTGGACAGCTTGCAGTGGGCCAGCGGCATCAGCGCCGAGATGGTCTCTGTGGCCTTGCTCAAGCCCGACCGGATGCGAACCGCCGACCTGTTCGCCTATATCCAGCATTTGCAGGCCAACGGCCAGACCGCGCAACGCTACGAGATCGAGTTCTGGCGCAAGGTGTTCTACCCCTTGAGCTGCCTGGTCATGGTGGTGCTGGCACTGCCTTTTGCCTACTTGCACTTTCGTTCCGACAGCATCACCGGCTATGTGTTCGGTGGCGTCATGATCGGCATCAGCTTTTTTCTGCTGAACAACGTGTTTGGCTATATCGGCAACCTCAACCAATGGTAGCCCTGGCTGGCGGCAGCCTCGCCCGCGCTCATCTATTCCGTGGTGTCGCTGGGTGCCTTTGGCTGGCTGGTGCTCAGGCGGTGACAACATGCAGGCTGTGATCGTTTTTGCCCATGGGTCCCGCGACCCGCTCTGGCGTGCCCCGATCGAAGCGGTGGCGCGCGAGATCGCGCGCACCGCGCCCTCCACACCGGTGGCTTGCGCCTACCTGGAACTGTGCGAACCCGATTTGTCTGCGGCCACCCAGTCGCTGATCGACCAGGGTGCGACGCGCGTTCGGCTGTTGCCGCTGTTTTTCGGCATGGGCAAACACGCGCGCGAAGACTTGCCGCAGTTGATGGCCGAGCTGAGTGCGCAGCACCCCCAAGTGGTGTTTGAACCTCTGGCGCCGGCTGGCGAAGATCCGCGCCTGTGCGCTTTGTTGGCGCAGATCGCGCTGGAGCCCCTGCCATGAACCTGCACCAGTTCCGATTCGCGCAGGAAGCTGTGCGCCGCAACCTCAACCTGACCGAGGTGGCCAAGGCCTTGCACACCTCCCAACCCGGGGTTTCCAAAGCCATCATCGAGCTGGAAGACGAACTGGGGATCGAGATTTTTTCGCGCCACGGCAAACGCATCAAACGCGTGACCGAACCCGGCGTGCAGGTGCTCAAAAGCATCGACATCATCCTGCGCGAAGTCAACAACCTCAAGCGCATCGGCGAGCAGTATTCGGCGCAAGACAGCGGCACCCTGTCCATCGCCACCACCCACACCCAGGCCCGTTACGTGCTGCCCGGCCCGGTGGCCCAGTTGCGCCAGGCCTACCCCAAGGTCAATGTCAGCCTGCACCAGGGTTCGCCGGACCAGGTGGCCAAGATGCTGATGGAGGAAGTCGCGGAAATCGGCGTGGCCACCGAATCCCTGGTCAACTACCCGGAGCTGGTCACCCTGCCTTGCTACGAGTGGCAGCACGTGCTCGTGTTCCCGTTTGACCACCCCTTGCTGGAGCGCGAGCGCATCACCTTGGAAGATCTGGCCCAGGTGCCCCTGATCACCTACCACCCCAGCTTCACCGGGCGTACCCGCATCGACCAGGCGTTTGCCATGCGCCACCTCAGCCCCAACGTCGTGCTCGAAGCCATCGATTCCGATGTGATCAAAACCTACGTCAAGCTCGGCATGGGCGTGGGCATCGTGGCCGAAATGGCGGTGCAGGGCGACAACCAGACCGCCGACCTGGTGTCGCGTCCGGCGGCCCAGCTCTTTGGCCACAACCTCGCCCGCGTGGCGTTCAAGCGCGGCACCTATCTGCGCCAGTTTGTCTTGCGCTTTGGTGAATTGCTGAGCGAGCGCTTGTCGCGCGATCTGATTCTGCGCGCCATGAGCGGTACGCCGGACGACTATGAGTTGTGACGCGCCCGCATCGCCCCTTGTCGTCATTTGCGCCTCCCTCAGAGGATCAACAACACCTGCGGCCGGGCAAAGCCGATGCCGCGGTGTTCTTGATTGAACAACCTTGATTTCCAAAAAACGATATGCCATCCGCGTCGCTTCACACCCCCGCCCTCACCTCGCGCCTGCCGCAGGTGGGAACCACCATCTTCACCGTGATGTCGGCCCTGGCCACAGAGACTGGTGCGGTCAATCTGGGCCAAGGCTTTCCCGATTTTGACTGCGACCCGGCGCTGGTGAATGCCGTGACCACGGCCATGCTGGGCGGGCACAACCAGTACCCGCCCATGCCCGGTGTACCCGCGTTGCGCCAAGCCATGGCCGACAAAATCCAGGCCTTGTACGGGCACGCCTACGATCCACAAACCGAGATCACGGTCACGGCCGGGGCCACCCAGGCCATCCTGACCGCCATCCTGGCCGTGGTGCAGCCCGGCGACGAGGTGATCGTGCTCGACCCGTGCTACGACAGCTACGTGCCCAATATCGAACTCGCGGGCGGTGTGGCGGTGCGCGTGCCGCTGCGACCGGGCAGTTTCCGACCCGATTTCGATCGCATCGCCGCCGCTCTGTCGCCGCGCACCCGGGCGATCATCGTCAACAGCCCGCACAACCCCAGTGGCACGGTCTGGAGCGCGGCCGACATGCTGCACCTGCAGGCGCTGCTGGCGCCGACCGAGGTGCTGCTCATCAGCGACGAGGTCTACGAACACATGGTGTTCGATGGACAGCCGCACCAGAGCGCTGCGCGTTATCCCGGTCTGGCGGCCAGGGCCTTCATCGTCAGCAGCTTTGGCAAGACCTACCACGTCACCGGCTGGAAGATCGGTACCGTGGCGGCGCCCGCCGCGCTGATGGCCGAGTTCCGCAAAGTGCACCAGTTCAACGTGTTCACCGTCAACACGCCCATGCAGTACGCGCTGGCCAGCTACATGGCCGAACCCGCGCCCTACCGGGACCTGCCGGCCTTTTACCAGCGCAAACGCGACCTGTTCCGCGACGGCCTGGGCCAGACCCGGTTTCGCCTGCTGCCCAGCGAAGGCACCTATTTCCAGTGTGTGTCCATCAACGATCTGGCGGTGGCCGAGCGCGACCTGGGTGAAGCCGACTTCTGCCAGTGGTTGACGCGGGAAATCGGCGTGACCGCCATTCCCTTGTCGGCCTTCTACGGCGACGGCTTCGAGCAAAAAGTGGTGCGTTTCTGCTTTGCAAAAAAAGACGACACCTTGAAAACCGCGCTGCAGCGGCTGGCTCGGCTTTGAGGCTGTTTTCCTGGAACGGGGCGACAGCGGCACACGCGGCACGGGGAGCACCGATCCTGCCCGCCATGCCCGGCCCGTTCGGGGAACCCAGTGACACAAACCGGCTCTGAATACCCAGAACCTGGCGCTGCGTTGGCACGAGCCGTGTCCCCGACCCCCCGTGCGGTTCAGGGCTACAGCCCATGGTCACCACAAGACCGATAATCCCCCCATGCGCTTTCTCATCGACTTTTTCCCCATAGCCCTCTTCGTGGCAGCCTACAAGCTGCACGACATCTACACCGCCACCGGCGTGCTCATGGCCGCCACGCTGGTGCAGACCGGGCTGATCTACGCCATCGACAAGCGCTTGCAAACCTTGCACAAGGTAACGCTGGTGCTGGTGCTGGTGTTTGGTGCCCTGACCTTGGCCCTGCACGACGAGCGTTTCATCAAGTGGAAGCCCACGGTGCTTTACGCGAGCATGGCCATCGTGCTGGGGGCCGCCCTGTGGGTCTGGAAGAAAAACTTCCTGAAAATCATGCTCGGCAGCCAACTCCATCTGCCCGACGCGGTGTGGGTGCGGCTCACCGGCATCTGGATCGGCTATTTCCTGTTCATGGCCGCCACCAACGCCTATGTCGCGGCTTACTACTCCACCGAGACCTGGGTCAACTTCAAGCTCTGGGGCTATGCCTTCCCGGTGGTCTTCATCGTGGGGCAAGGCTTGTACATCTCGCGCTACCTGGGCGATGAAGCGCCCAAAGACCCGGAAGCGAAAAAACCATGAGCGACACCACCGTACCCTCCGCGGCTGCCATCGAGGCGCGTTTGCGCCAAGCCCTGGCCCCCGAGTTTCTGGAAGTGCTGGACGAAAGTGGCCAGCACGCCGGCCATGCCGGCGCCAACGGACTGGGCTATGGCACCCACTTTCGGGTGCGCATCGGCGGGCCCGCGTTTGTGGGGCATTCGCGCGTGGCCCAGCACCGGCTTGTGTATGATGCGCTGCAAAAATTCACCGATGCTGGACTGCACGCATTGGCCATCGAAATCCAGAAAAGCGACCTGGCAAGCGCTACACCTTGATACCGGTTCATTGAACCCATCCCGGCTTTTTAGCTCCCAACGTTTTCAACGAGGAAACCCATGAAATTTTCCCTCTCCGCCCTGACCGTGGCGGCTCTGATGCTGGCCGCCCCCTGGGCTGCCGCGCAAAACGTGGCCATCGTCAATGGCAAGGCCGTGCCCACCGCGCGGCTGGAAGCCCTGGCCAAGCAGGTGTCCGCTTCGGGCCAACCGGTGACCGACGAAGTGCGCGCCCGGATGAAAGAAGAAGTGGTGCTGCGTGAGATCTTCATGCAAGAAGCGCAAAAGCGCGGCGTGGCCGCCAGTGAAGAGTACAAAACCCAGATGGAGCTGGCACGCCAGACCATCATGATCCGCGCCATGTTCGCCGACTTCGCCAAAAAGAACCCGGTGACGGACGCCGAAACCAAGGCCGAGTACGACAAGTTCGTGGCGGCCAATGGCGGCAAGGAATACCGTGCCCGCCACATCCTGGTCGAGAAGGAAGACGAAGCCAAGGCCATCATCGCTTCACTCAAGGGCAGCGCCAAGTTTGAAGACATCGCCAAGAAACAATCCAAAGATCCCGGATCGGGCGCCAATGGCGGTGATCTGGACTGGGCCACGGCCGCCAGCTACGTGCCGGAGTTCTCCGAAGCCATGGTCAAACTGGAAAAAGGCCAGACCACCGAAACCCCGGTGAAGAGCCAGTTTGGCTGGCACATCATCCGTCTGGACGACGTGCGCCAAGCCGAATTGCCCAAGTACGACGACATCAAACCCCAGATTTCGCAGCAAATGCAGCAGCAAAAGCTGGCCGCCTTCCAGAAAGAGCTGCGCGACAAAGCCAAGGTGGAATAAGCCAAGCGTTCTTGCACGCACCAACAAAAAAGCGCGGCCCTGGCCGCGATTTTTTGTTGGTGCCGAAGCGCTGGGTTTGGGGTCAAGGCGAGAGGTACACCCCCAAACCGATCAATCCCAACAGCACCGGCTGGTGCAGCAGATAAAAGCTTAGGCTCCATTGCCCCAGCGTGACCAATCCCCGGTACAAGGTTGACGACCCGGTCTTTGAAGCATGCCCTGGGCCCCCCAACCAATGCCGCCGGTGGCGCAAGGCCCACTGCCCGGCCGCCACGCCCCACCACAACACGCCCAGCCAGGGCAGCAAGGGCACATAGTCTTCGGTCACGGGTTTGTGGCTGATGAAGCCCAGCCAATTGAGCCAGGGTGTGTTCAAGACCTCCAGCATGGGCCACTGGGCGATCGCCCATGGTGCCAACCATGGCAGGGCCAGGCCGGCGGCGCCCAGCGGCCAGAGCCACACGCCCCAGCCCGCCGTGCAGCGCGCCACGATCAGCATGAGGGCGATGCCGTGCAAGACGCCGAAGTAAATGAAACTGTTGGGAAACATGGCGACCGAACCGGCGGTGACCAGCAGCGCGGCCCCCGCGATCTGCGCCCAGCGGCGCCAGAAACGGGGCCAACTTTGCCCACGGTGCACCGCCATCGCTTGCGACAAGCCTGCGGTGAACAGGAACAGGCTGACGATGGCGGTGCGCTGCGTGGTCCAGAACGGGTCGCGGTGAAAATTTTCTTGCAGCAAGCCGAAGTGGTTGAGGTCAAAGCAGAAGTGGAACGCCGCCATCCACAGCATGGCGGTCGCACGCAGCAGGTCTATCCGGTCGAAGCGATCCGGAGCCGCGTGTGCCCATATGGGTCTCAGGCTCACGCCACGACCGTGCTGCGTATGCGCAGCAACAAATCGGCCAGCGCAAGCGGTTCGCTCACCATGGGATCGTGCCCGGTGGCCATTTCCAGCACCTGCCATCCCGGCTCGCTGCGCACCCGCTGGCGCATGGGCGCGATGGTGGCCAGCGCGGGCTGGTTGCAGTCGATGAAGCTGCGCGGCAGCGCCGCCAGATGGGCGGCGTCAAAGTCCAGCGGCTGCTGGTAGAGCCGAAAGGGCTGGGGTGTCTGGCGGCGGTTCACCCAGTCGCGGTCCGCGCCTTCCAGGCCAAACAGGCTGGCGTCGGGCGGTGGAAAGCTCAGGCCCCCGCTGGGCAGCGAAGCGTTCTGGCGCGTCTGGCGGGTTTCGTCGCTGTGGTGGCTGCTCCAGCTCTCACCCGGGCGCGGCACGGCGGCGTCCAGGTACACCATGTGTGCCAGCAAACCCGGTCGCTCCACCTGCAGGCGCCCGGCCACGCCGGTGATCACCATGCCGCCGTAGCTGTGG
>NZ_JBFJMY010000029.1:0-19928 GCF_041633695.1 Hydrogenophaga sp. | reverse complement strand
CACGCACCCACTGCGCCAGGTGCCGGCCTACGACCCAACTGAGCCGGCGCTACGGAATCGAGCCGTTCTTCGGCGCGTCCACACCACCCCGGCTGGGTATGGCGATGTCCACCGCGACGCCCTTCAGGCCGCTGCGTTGGCCGACAAACGAAATACCGCTACGGCCTGGACCAGGCGGCGGGCTTCATTTTGAAGCCCGTTCGACGCCTGCGCCGCTTGTTCAACCAGCGCAGCGTTCTGGTGGGTGACGGCGTCGAGCTCCGCAACAGATTGGCTGACCATGTCCATGCCAGAGCTTTGCTCATCGGCCGCGTTGCTGATTTCCGCGATGTGGTCGGTGACGGACGAGACGTTCTCGACCAGGCGGCGCATTTCGGTTCCGGCCTCTTCAACCGATCGGGACGCCAAGGCACGCACCTCTGACGCGACCACGGCGAATCCGCGGCCTTGTTCACCTGCGCGGGCCGCTTCGACGGCGGCGTTCAGCGCAAGGATGTTGGTCCGGAAGGCGATTGCATCGATCACGCCGACAATGTCCGCCATCTTTTGAGAACTCGCACTGAGTTTCTCCACCGTATGCACACCGTCTGACAGCGAGCGGCCGCTGCGGTTCGCGGAGAGTACGGTTTCCTGGGTGAGTTGGGACACGTGCCGCGCGGAATCGGCCGACCGGCGTTGCCGACCGCGAGCTCGTTGGAGGCCGACGAGACCGTATGGGCGCTGTGGTGGATGGTGACCACGACACCCGCGAGGGCCGCGCGCATACCGGAGAGCGAACGCGTCATCTCCCCCACTTCGTCGGTCCATTGCGTATCCAGCGTTTCAGTCAAGTCACCGTTGGCGACGGATTGTGTCGAGGACTTCAGCACACCGATCGGGCGCACGATCGAGATGGTGATCGCCACGATCAAGAGCACGCCGATACACACCGTGCCTGCCAGCGCCAGCCACATGTCGCTTTGAATACCTTCGACCCGGCTGGCCAAGTCCAGCGTGTCGTTCAGTTTCCCCGCGCTGAGCTCGGTGCGCAGTTCGGAAATCTTCAGATGGACCAGCATCAAACCGGCGAACAGGGGTGCCAGTGCGATCGAGAAGCCAATGAGCAGCCGCACGAGGATAGAAAATCGACGGAAGAAGTACGCGAAGCTTTGAAAAAACGCGGCTGGCGGGGAGTACATTTTTTTGACCTGTTCGAAAAAAGTCGGGGTGGACACGACCCTCATCGACAGAAATGGCCCGTTTCTTAAGCCGATCAGGCCTGTTGTGTGCATGGGCGCGCCACTGGAAAAAATGGCCCGTGGCGGTCTGGTCGTCCGCCTGAAAAGACCCAATTGCCGGTGGAGAAGGGTGCCCCGGCGCCTGCAGCTGGGTGGCGACCGTGGAGGCAGGGCGGTTTATGCCGGTGCGGCGTCGCGGGACGCGCGTGCTTCTGCCTCTATCCAATCGGCCACGCGGCGCACGTCTTGGCGCGGGTTGTCATGGGCACGAACCAGCCAGTACGCATGCGTGGTCTCGCTCCCGTGTTTGACCGGCGCGAGCAGAACCAGGCGGCCCTCGTCCAGCAGCGGCTGGATCAGTTCGAGCCGACCCAGGGCGATGCCCCGCCCATCCAGCGCGGCCTGGATCACCTGATCGTATTGGTTGAACCGCAGCACGCCCCTGGGCTGGGTTTGTGTCCAACCCTGGGCATGGAACCAGTCTGCCCATTGCAGCAGCGGGTGGGAGGGGTGGTCGAGTTCCAGCAGAGACAGCTTGGCCAGCGCCTGGGGTGTGCGCAAGGATTTCAGTCCCAGCGAGGGGTGGGCCACCGGCGCAATCGATTCGCCGAACAAGCGTGTGGCACCGGGCGGTGACTGTGCGGGTGTGGTGTAGCGGATGGCCAGATCGATGCCGTCGTGCCGGAGGTCGGCGACACGGTTGTTGGACGAAACCCGCAAATCCATGTCGGGATGCAGTTTCTGGAAGCGGCTCAAACGGGGCAGCAACCACAGGCCCGTGACGCCAATGCTGGCGCTCAGCGTGACGGGCCGATGCACCCCGTTGGACTGGATCTCGCCCAGAACGTCTTGCAGCTGCTGCACCGCGCCGTCGGCGCTGCGAAAAAGCCGTTCGCCCTCGGCGGTGAAGGCGATGGAGCGGTGGCCACGCACCAGCAATTTGACACCCAGCTGTTCTTCCAACGCGTTGACCTGGCGGCTCACCGCCGACTGCGTGAGACACAAATCCTGCGAGGCCAGTGTGATGCTCATGCGGCGCCCGACCGCGACAAAACCCCGGATCAGGTCCAGCGACGGTAGACGGACAAGCGGCAGTGACATGAGCTGGAGGAATGCGAAGTGGCGAAAAATTTGATTGAAACACGGAAAACGAAAACTTGTAATGGGCTTTCAAACCGGTACGCCGAGGTGTACCTCCCGCCCACTTCGTCCGAGAGATTCCCGTGAAGCCTCTATCCACCACCCGATCCGACCGTGCGCTCGCAACCGCCGTGCCGCCAGAAGCTTGTGTCTGGTGGCAGCAGGCATGGGTGCTGGTGCTGGCGGGCGGCATCGTCATGGGTTTGGCCCTGGGTGTGCGCCACGTGCAAGGCCTGTTTTTTCTGCCCATCACCTTGGAGCGGGGCTGGTCGCGTGAGACTTTCGGCTTTGCCATGGCGGTCCAGAACCTCACCTGGGGCATTGCGCAACCCTTTACCGGCATGGTGGCCGATCGCTACGGGTCGGCCAAGGTGGTGGCGGCAGGGCTGGTCTTTTACGCGGTGGGCCTGCTGCTCATGGTGCATGCGAACACCCCGACCAGCTTCATCTGGAGTGCAGGCGTGTGCATTGGTGTGGGTTTGTCGGGCAGCACTTTTGGCGTGGTGTATGGCGCATTGAGCCGCCTGGTGGCTCCCGAGCGGCGGAGCTGGGCGCTCGGCCTGGCCGGTGCGATCGGTGGTTTTGTGCAGTTTGCGATGGTGCCCATGACCCAGGAAGCCTTGAGCGCATGGGGATGGGGCGGCGCGCTGCTGGCTTTGGCCATTGCCATGGCGATCGCCTTGCCGCTGGCGCGGTCGTTGCAGGACCGTGTCCCCGTTGCGCTACCCGGTGCTGTGGAGCAGCCACTGGGCGCCGCGGTGCGAGAGGCTTTCCGCCACCGTGGTTTCTGGATGTTGAACCTGGGCTTCTTGGCTTGCGGATTTCAGCTCGCTTTTGTGGCGACGCATTTGCCCGCCTACTTGCTGGACAAGGGCATGCAGACGTCGGATGCGGTCACCGCATTGGCCATCATCGCGTTGGCCAATATTTTGGGCACCTACTACTGCGGCGTGCTTGGCGCGCGCTACCGCAGAAAGAAGCTGCTGGCGGGCATCTACTTGCTGCGTACCGCCGCGATGGCGTTGTTTGTGCTGTTGCCCTTGAGCCCGGCGACCTTGTATGTATTTGCCGCCGTCATGGGTTTGGCGTGGTTGGGCACCGCACCGCTGACCAATGGCCTGGTGTCGCAGGTCTTTGGTGTTCGCTACGTCGCCACCTTGTTTGGATTCGTTTTCTTTGGGCACCAGCTCGGCGCATTTCTGGGTGTGTGGATGGGCAGCCGCCTATTTGAAGCCACCCAGTCTTACGACCTGATCTGGTTGTGCGCGATCGGCCTGGGTTTGTTCGCGGCCGCGCTCCATTGGCCCATCGACGACCGCGAGTTGGTGCGGCCGCGCGTCGTCAACGCAGTGGCATGAAGCGGCACTTCGCTTCCGTGTGGAGGCCACTCTTGTGCTGGGTGTCGGTGGCTGTTCCATGTGTGTGGGTCTTTCGCGCCTGGCTAGGCCCCAAGCTCGTCGCGTCGTGGGCCCTGATCTCGTCGTTCTGCAATTGACGCGTGTGGCGACGCCCAACCTGCCACCCGGGTGGCGCCACGAAACCGCGCCGTGCGCGCCGGGTGCGCTTTGCCTGTCCAGAAAACCCCCTCGACCCAAGCCTTTCCGCACCCGTCGCGCTTTTGCCAGCGTCCGCTTAGGAGCGTTTGCCCTCAGCCGAAGCAGCCGCGTCCCAGCCGCCACCCAGCGCTCGGATGAGCAGCACGGTGGCCTGGTGCTGGGCCGCATCGACGCGTGCCGCTTGCCTGCGGTGCAACAGCTCGTTGCGGCGCGCGTCCAGCAATTCCAATTGGCTGACCAGACCGTTGCGGTAGCGCGTTTCCGAGATGGCGCTGGCGCGCAGCGCGGCACCGACCGCGCGCCCCTGGGCTTGCGACTGGTCTTGCAACAGGCGAAGCGCAGACAGCTGGTCTTCCACTTCGCGGAAGGCGCTCAGAACCTGGCTGCGGTAGCTGGCGGCAGCGGCATCCAGTTGCGCCTGGGCACCTTGCACCCCAGCCTCGCGCCGACCGCCGTCGAACAGCGGTGCCGACACCAGCGCACCGATGCCCCAGGCGCGTGCCGACCACTTGAACAAGTCGCTCAGATCGGGCGAGGCGTAGCCGGCCGCTGCCGTGAGCGACACGCTGGGAAACCAGGCCGCCTGCGCCAGGCCCACCCGGGCCTGCGCCGCCAGCAGCGAAGCTTGCGCTGCGGCCACGTCGGGCCGGCGTGCGAGCACGGTGCTGGGCACACCGGCCGGTATCACCGGCAGCACATGGCCAGGGCTCTCGGCGGCCAGGCTGAAGCCCGACACCGGTTCGCCCACGAGCACGGCCAAGGCGTGTTCCAGCTCGGCGCGCTGGCGGCTGAGCGCAAAGACCTCGGCCTCGGTGGCGGCCAGTTCGGTCTGGATGCGGATCACGTCGAGCTCGGCCACGTCGCCCGCGTCAAAGCGGCGCTGTGTGAGCCGCAGGGTGTCGGCGTAGGCGGTGGCGGTGTCCTGCACCAGCGCGCGCTCGCTGTCCGCGGCACGCAGGGCCAGGTAGGTCTGGGCCACCTCGGCCTGCACCAGCAGGCGCGTGCTTTGCAGCAGGGCCTCGCGCGATTGCGCGTCGAGTGCGGCGGCATCCTGCGCGCGCGCCAGGCGACCGAACAGGTCGACCTCGTACGAGAGATCGACACCCGCCTGCAGCAGGGTGGCCGGCGTGGCGCCGCTGGCTGTGTTGGCGCCCGCCCCTCGGGCCGCGTTGGCGCCCACGCCGATCTGGGGCAGGCGGTCGGCTTGCGCACCGCGCACCAGCGAACGCGCCTGGGCCAGCCGGGCGGCGGCCTCCTGGATGCTGGTGTTGTTCGCGCCGGCGCGCTCGGCCAGGTCGTCGAGCACCGGGTCTTTGAATGCCTTCCACCAACTGCCGCGGTCTTGGTTTTCGGCGGCCTGGGCGATGGTCCAGTGGGGCGAAGTTTCCTTGAAGTGTGGTGGCGCCTCGATGGTGGCGGGCAGGGGGGGCAGCGCGGTGGCGCAACCGGCCAGCAACAGGGCGGCGGTCAGCGGCAACAGGTGGCTGAGTTTTTTCATGGTGTGGTCCTTCAATGGGTCAGGGGTGCGGCGGGCACTGCGCGCGCGCTGCCACCGCCGCCGGAGGCAAAGCCTTCCAGATGGGGAATCTCGCCGTGCAGCTTGAGCGCTCGGTTGCCTGCGAGGCGGCGCAGCAGCACGTAGAAAACCGGTGTGAGAAAGAGGCCGAAAGCGGTCACGCCGATCATGCCGGCGAACACCGCCACGCCCATGGCCGAGCGCATCTCGGCGCCCGCGCCGGTGGCCAGCACCAGCGGCAACACACCCATCACAAAGGCCAGCGAGGTCATCAGGATCGGGCGCAGCCGCAGGCGGCTGGCTTCGATCGCGGCTTGCACCGGCGAGCGGCCGGCAAACTCCAGCTCGCGCGCAAACTCCACGATCAGAATCGCGTTCTTCGCCGACAGCCCCACCAGCACGATCAACCCGATCTGGGTGAACACGTTGTTGTCGCCTCCGTCCAGCCACACCCCGGTCATGGCGGCAAACAAGCCCATGGGGACGATCAGGATGATGGACAGCGGCAGCGTGAGGCTTTCGTACTGCGCGGCCAGCACCAGAAACACCAGCAGGATCGCCAGCGGAAACACCCACAGCGCGGAGTTGCCGGCCAGGATCTCCTGGTAGGTGAGTTCGGTCCATTCAAAGCCAATGCCTTTGGGCAGTGTCTCGGCGGCGATGCGCTCGATGGCGTCTTGCGCCTGGCCCGACGAAAAACCGGGCGCAGGACCGCCGTTGATGTCGGCCGAGAGGTAGCCGTTGTAGCGCATCGCGCGCTCCGGGCCGAAGCTGGAATTGACCGTCATCAGCGCCGACAACGGCACCATCTCGCCGGTGTTCGAACGCACCTTGAGCAGACCCACGTCTTCGGCGCGCGCGCGGTAGGGCGCATCGGCCTGGGCGCGCACGCTGTAGGTGCGGCCGAAGCGGTTGAAGTCGTTCACGTACAGGCTGCCGAGGTAGATCTGCATGGTGTCGAAGATGTCGGTCACCGGCACGCCGAGCTGGCGCGCCTTGGTGCGGTCGATGTCGGCGAACAGCTGCGGCACATTGACCTGCCAACTGGTGAACATGCCGGCGAGTTCGGGCGTCTGGTAGGCCTTGGCCATGAAGGCCTTGACCGCCGCGTCCATGGCCTCGTAGCCGAGCGAGCCTTTGTCTTCCAGTTGCAGTTTGAAGCCGCCCGTGGTGCCCAGACCGGCCACCGGCGGTGGCGGGAACATCACGATGAAGGCGTCCTGGATGCTGCCGTAGGCCTGGTTCAACTGGCCGGCGACGGCGCCACCGCTTTGGTCGGCGCGCTGGCGCTCGGCAAAGGGCTTCAAGGTGGCGAACACGATGCCCGAGTTCGAGCTGTTGGTGAAGCCGTTGATCGACAGGCCGGGGAAGGCGATGGCGTCCTCCACGTTCGGATTCTGTTTGGTGATCTCGCCCATGCGGTGGATCACCTCTTCGGTGCGGTCCAGCGTGGCGCCGTCGGGCAACTGGGCGAAGCCGATCAGGTACTGCTTGTCCTGCGCCGGCACAAAGCCGCTGGGCACCGCCTTGAAGAGGCCAAAAGTCACGCCCACCAGTGCGAGGTAGACCACCATCATCAGCGTCTTGCGCGAAATGACGCGCGCCACGCCACCGCTGTAGGCTTCGGAGCCCCGGTGGAAGAGGCGGTTGAAGCCACGGAACAGGGGACCAAATACCTTGTCCATGCCACGCGTGAGCGCGTCCTTGGGAGCGTCGTGGCCACGCAGCAACAGAGCAGCGAGTGCGGGCGAGAGCGTGAGCGAGTTGATGGCCGAGATCACGGTGGAGATCGCGATGGTCACCGCGAACTGCTTGTAGAACTGGCCGGTGAGCCCGCTGATGAAAGCCAGCGGTACGAACACCGCGACCAGCACCAGCGCGATGGCGATGATGGGGCCCGAGACTTCTTTCATCGCGCGGTAGGTGGCCTCGCGCGGCGAGAGCCCGGCTTCGATGTTGCGTTCCACGTTTTCCACCACCACGATGGCGTCGTCCACCACGATGCCGATGGCCAGCACCAGTCCGAACAGCGACAGCGCGTTGATCGAAAAGCCCAGCAGGTGCAACACCGCGAAAGTACCCACCACCGAGACCGGCACCGCCAGCAGCGGGATGATGGAGGCGCGCCAGGTCTGCAGGAACAGGATCACCACCAGCACCACCAGCGCAATGGCTTCGAGCAGCGTGGTGATCACCGATTGGATGGAGGCGCGCACGAACTGCGTGGGGTCGTAGGCGATGCGGTATTCCACGCCCTCGGGCATGTTCTGCTGCAGTTCGGCCATGGTCTCGCGCACCTGGGCCGAGATGTCGAGCGCGTTGGAGCCGGGCGCCTGGAACACGCCCATGCCCACGGCGGGCTTGTTGTTGAGCAAGGAGCGCAGCGAATAGTCGGAGGCGCCCATTTCCAGGCGGCCGATGTCGCGCAAGCGCGTCACGGCACCGTCGGCACCGGCTTTGACGATGATGTCGCCGAACTCTTCCTCGGTCTGCAAGCGGCCCTGGGCGTTGATGGACAACTGCATGTCCACGCCCGGCAGGCCCGGCGATGCCCCGACCACACCGGCTGCGGCTTGCACGTTTTGCCCTCGGATGGCGCTCACCACATCGCTGGCCGAGAGGCCACGCTGCGCGACCTTTTGCGGGTCGAGCCAGACGCGCATGGAGTAGTCACCACCACCGAACACCTGCACCTGGCCCACGCCCTGGATGCGGGCCAACCGGTCCTTGACGTTGAGCACCGCGTAGTTGCGCAGGTAGTTGATGTCGTAACGGTCGTTGGGCGACACCAGGTGCACCACCATGGTGATGTCGGGTGCGCTCTTGACCGTGGTCACGCCCAGGCGGCGCACTTCCTCGGGCAGGCGCGGCGCGGCCTGCGACACCCGGTTCTGCACCAGTTGCTGGGCCTTGTCGGGGTCGGTGCCGAGCTGGAAGGTCACGGCCAGCGTCATCACGCCGTCGGTGGTGGCCTGGCTGCTCATATAGAGCATGCCCTCGACGCCATTGATGGCTTCCTCCAGCGGCGTGGCCACGGTCTCGGCGATGACTTTGGGGTTGGCACCCGGGTATTGGGCACGCACCACGATGGAAGGCGGTGCCACATCGGGGTACTCGGAGATCGGCAGGCCGCGCAAGGCGACCAGACCGGCGATCAGGATCAGCAGCGAGAGCACGCCGGCAAAGATCGGCCGATCGATGAAAAATTTGGAGAAGTTCATGGGATTCGCTTCGTGATCCGGGCTCAGGACTTGGCGACCGCCTGCGGTGCCGCAGAGGGCAGGGCTTGTGCGTTCATGGGCACGGGCTGCGGCTGCACCACGTCACCCGGGCGCACCCGCTGCAGGCCATTGACGACGATGCGCTCGCCCGGCTGGAGACCGCTTTGCACTTTGCGCAGGCCATCGATCGAGGCGCCCAGCGTGACCTCGCGGTATTCGGTCTTGTCGCCCGCACCGACCACCAGCACGTATTTCTTGTCCTGGTCGGTGCCCACGGCGCGCTCGCTCACCAGCAGGCTGCGCGCGGTTTGCGACTGGCCCATGCGGATGCGGGCAAATTGCCCGGGCATCAGGCGGCCATCCGGGTTGTCGAACACGGCGCGCACGCGCACGGTGCCGCTGCGCGGATCCACCTGGTTGTCGATCAGTTGCAGTTGGCCGGTATAGGGCGTGTCGTCCGATTCGGAGGTGCCCATTTGCACCGGAATGCGTTCGACCCGCTGGCGTGTACCGTTGCCGCCATCGGCCAGGCCTTTGAGCGCACGGGCCACGGTTTTTTCGTCGGCATCGAAGCTGGCGTAAATCGGGCTCACCGAAACCAGGGTGGTGAGCACGGGTGCGCCCGGGCCAGCGGCCACCAGGTTGCCCACCGTCACTTCGAGTTTGCCGATGCGGCCGGCCACCGGGGCGCGCACCTGGGTGTAACCCAGGCTGAGGCGTGTCGTCTGCAGCTGCGCCTGTGTGGCCAGCAGGTTGGCTTCGGCTTCGCGCAGCGCGTTCTGCTTGTCGTCGAGCTCCCGCTGGGCGATCGCCTTGTCGTCCCAGAGACGGCGGGCGCGTGCGTGTTCGCTGGTCGCGTGGGTCAGGCGTGCCTGGGCTGCCCCCACCTGCGCCTGGGCTCGGGCCACCTCGGCTTCGTAGGGCGCCGGGTCGATCGAGATCAGCAAGGCGCCCTTGGCCACCAGCGAACCTTCGCGGAAATGCGTGGCCTGCACCACACCCGCGACGCGCGAACGGATGTCCACGCGTTCGACCGCTTCGAGCCGACCCGAGAACTCGTCCCAGGCGGTGGTTTCGCTCTCGGTCACCGTGGCCACGGAAACCGGTGTGGGTGGCGGCGCGCTGGGCGCTGCGCTGGCTTGGGCGGGGGTGGACTCTTGTGCAAGCACGAGCACGGAGATGGCGATCGCGGCCAATGCGGCGGCGGTGGGCCACCAGATGCGGCCCTGGAATGCGGGTAGGCGAGACATGGTTTTTCCTTTTTGAGGGTGAGCAGGACCGCCCCCGGCGGATAACCGGGGTTGGCATTGGGGGATGGAGGGAAAGGGGAGGGGCGCCCGTCAGGAGGGCGGGGGTGTCGCGGCCTGGAAGAAGGCGCGCACATGCTCGCGCACTTCGCCGGCACACGGACATTCCTGCGGCGGCTGCTCGTTCAGCGCGTCCGGCCAGCCGGTGGTGGGCGCCAGCACGCCGCCACTGACGGGGATACCGGCTTCGCGCAGGCGCTCGGCATAGGCCAGCGCTTCGTCGCGCATCGGGTCGTCACCGCCGGTGAGGATCAAGGTGGGCGGCAGGCCGGTGAGGCGCTGCGCGCGGCAGGGCACGGCATACGGGTGCTCGGCGTCCATGGGGCCGCGCAGGTACTGCTTCCAACCGTCGATCCACTTGCAGCAGATGGCTGCTCCCAGCGTTTGCCGCAGCGAGGCGGTGGCATTGCAGGGGTCCAGCATGGGTGCTACCAGGATCTGACCGGCCAGCGGCGGGTGGGCGCGGTCGCGCACCATCAGCGCCACCGCAGCCGCGATGTTCCCACCGGCTTCTTCGCCGGCGACGAACAGCGGAGCACCGGCGCCGGCCAGGCGCGCGCGTTGCTTGTACAACCACGCCAGGGCCACATAGCCGGCTTCCACCGCTGCGGGAAAACGGTGGGTGGGCGCCAGCGGGTAGGCCAGCGAGGCCACCACCGCGCCCGAGCTGGCCAGCAGCTCGGCCATGCAGGCGCTGCTGTCCAGATCGCCGGACACAAAGGCGCCGCCGTGGAAGTGCAGCACAAGAGGGACCGAGCTGGCGCGCGGCTTTTTGCCCCAGACGCGCAGCTCCAGTGGTGGCTTGCCCGGCACCGACAAGGTTTGTGCCGGAACGGGGGGGACGAAGGTGGTGGTAGTTGAAACCATAGACCCGACTATAGGCACACCATGCTTGCGGATAAAGCCCCCTGCTGCCAGTGCTCTGTTTCCATTGCATGAACAATGCGGCCTGAAAGCAGCATACCGAGGACCCAGGGAATGGATCAGATTCAATCAATACGCGTATTTGCGCGGGTGGTGGAGGCGGGCACCTTCACCAAGGCGGCGGAGTCGCTGGACCTGCCCAAGGGCACGGTCACCAAGCTCGTGCAGCACCTGGAGTCGCGGCTGAAGGTCAAGCTGCTCAACCGCACCACGCGGCGCGTGACGGTGACACCCGATGGCGCGGCCTATTACGAGCGCACGACCCGGCTGCTGCACGATCTGGACGATATCGATGCGAGCATGACCAACGCACAAGCCAGCCCCAGCGGGCGCTTGCGCGTGGACGTGGGTGCGTCGGTGGCACAGCTGATCATCATCCCGGCGCTGGCCGACTTTTACCGCCGCTACCCCGACATACAGCTGGATCTGGGCGTGACCGATAGACCGGTGGACCTGATCGCCGACAACGTGGACTGTGTGATACGGGGCGGCGAGCTGCTGGAGCAGTCGCTGGTGGCCCGGCGCGTGGGCAATATGCGGCTGATGGCGGTGGCTTCGCCGGCCTATCTCAAGGCCCACGGACGACCCGCACACCCGTCCGAACTCGAGAGCCAACACACCACGGTGAACTTCTTCTCGTCCCGCACGGGCCGACCCTACGCGCATGTGTTCGAGAAGGACGGTGAGACGGTGGAGGTGGCGGGGCGCTACAAAGTGTCGGTGAACGAAAGCAATGCGCTGACCGCTTCGGTGTTGGCGGGTCTCGGTGTTTCACAGATCGGCGCATTCGCCGCCGTACCTTTGCTCGAACGTGGTGAGCTGGAGCAGGTGCTGAGCGACTGGACCTGCCCCACGATTCCGTTGTACGTGGTGTACCCACCGAACCGCCATCTGAGTGCGAAAGTGCGGGCCTTTGTGGAGTGGGTGGCCGACTTGCTCTCAAGAAATCCCCAGATGTCGCGCTGAGCCCATTCCCCCAGCGTGGGCCAAAGGTTCGCGTTTGTCTGGTCCTCCGTTCCCCATGGAAATCCTGGGGTCCAACATGCATATCGGAAATGCCCCGTATCACGAATATGGGTTGGTCTTGCGCTGTGTGATTGCCTACATTGACCGAGGTAAAAACACAGCTTACGGAGACTCGAATGAACGGAAAAATTGGTCTGGAAGAACATTTTGCAATCGCTGAAACCTTGCAGGATTCGGCGGGTTTTGTGCCCGGCGATTATTGGAAGGAGCTGAGCAAACGCCTGATGGACATCCACGAAGACCGTCTGCGCCAGATGGATGAAAACGGCATGCAGATGATGTTGCTGTCGCTGAACGCGCCGGCTGTGCAGGCGATACCTTCGCCCGAGAAGGCGACCGAGGTGGCCCGGCGCGCCAACGACTACCTGGCCGAGCAGGTGGCCAAGCGGCCCGACCGTTTCCAGGCCTTTGCCGCGCTGGCCATGCAAGACCCCGACGGCGCCGCGCGCGAGCTGGAGCGCTGCGTCAAGGAGCTGGGTTTCAAGGGCGCGCTGGTCAACGGCTTTTCGCAGCTGCACACGCCGGAGAACGTCGTGTACTACGACGCACCGCAGTTCGAGGCGTTCTGGGGCACCGTTGAAGCGCTGGATGTGCCGTTCTACTTGCACCCGAGAAACCCGATCGCATCCTGGGCCCAGATATACGACGGCCACCCCTGGTTGTTGGGTCCGACCTGGGCTTTTGGCCAGGAAACCGCGGTGCACGCGTTGCGCCTCATGGCCAGTGGTTTGTTCGATCGGCATCCCCGCTTGAAGATTGTGCTGGGCCATATGGGCGAGGGCCTGCCCTACAGCATCTGGCGGGTGGACAACCGCAATGCCTGGGTGGATGTGCCCAAGGCCTATCCGGCGAAAAAGCCGCTCGGTACCTATTTTCAGAACAACTTCTACCTCACCACCTCGGGCAACTTCCGCACGCAAACCTTGATCGACGCGCTGCTGGAGGTGGGGGCCGATCGTATTCTGTTCTCGACCGACTGGCCGTTCGAGAACGTGGACCACGCCGCCCAGTGGTTCGATCACGCCGCCATCAGCGAGGCCGACCGCCTGAAGATCGGGCGCACCAACGCAGAGAAGCTCTTCAAGCTCACGCTCTGAATCCAAAAACCGCTAAGAGCGGGCTGGGCGCACCGGCTATTCGTCCACCGCCGACGCGAGCGCTTTGCGGTCCTTGCGCGCCATGGCCTGGGCCACCACCTGGCCAACCGATGGCTCGTGGAACAGGGAGAAGAACAACTCCCGGAGCCAGCGGTTGCCGTCGTCGTGGTGGAAGCGTTCGTGCCACTGTTGGCGGATGGGAAACGGCGTGACGTCGAACGGAGTGGGCGCCACCTTGAGGTCTGAGCGCGAGGCCATCAAGGCATTCGCCAGGCGGTTGGGCGCGGTGAGCAGCAGCTTGGAGCCAGCAACGATGGACGACAAGCCCAACGAGTGGGCGGCGGTCAACACCACCTGGCGTTGCCCCAGCACCCCGGCGCGGCTCAAAGTCTGCTGCAGGGCGGTGTCGGTTTCGCCGCTGGGCCGGTAGGCCATGTGGCAGGCCGCCACGTAGTCTTCAAAGCTCAAGTCGCGCTGGGCCAGGGGATGCGATGCGCTCATGACCACAGCGAAGGTTTCGTCAAACAAACGCTGCTGGTAGCAGTTCTGACCCATGCCTTTCCAGCTGCCCACCGCCAGGTCCACGCTGCCCAGCAGCATGCTTTGCCGAACGTCGGCCTTGGACACGTCCACCGTCTCGAAGCGCACCTGTGGTGCCAGCTCTTGCGCGACCGCGAGCAGGCGCGACATCATGACCAGTTGCCCGATGTCGTTGATGGCGATGCGAAAGCAGCGATCCGAGGTGGAAGGATCGAACTGCTGGCCTTGATCGATGGCGTTGGCGAAATGGGCCAGACCTGCTTCGATGGGGTCGAGCAAGCGCTCGGCCATGGGTGTGGGGACCATGCCATCGGGCGTGCGCACGAACAGCGGGTCGTTGAAGCGTGCGCGCATGCGTTTGAGCGCGTTGCTGGCGGCGGACTGCGTCAGACCGATGCGCTCACCCGCGAGCGTCACGCTGCGGGTGGCGTACACCGCCTGAAAAATCAGAAACAGGTTCAGGTCGAGGGTGTTGATGTTCATGGCGCGCTCCAGGGCAAGGCGGTGGAATCCAGACGCCGCGCGGGCGGGCACGGCGCCGGGCGGTGTTCAGTACTGGCCTTTGGGCTCCAGGCCGAGCAGGTGCTGCCCGACCATGGACGAGACCGCATCCCAGTTCAGACTGATGTGGCGCGCGATCGCATTGGCGTCGCGCCACATGCGCTGCAGCGGCTGGTCCAGTGCCAGGCCCGCGCCGCCGACGCTGGCGAACAGCGCCTCCACAGCGGCCTGCGACATCTTGGCCGTGAACGCGTGGTCGCGCCGGTTGCGGATGCGCTGGTCGATGCTGATGGCGTCGCCCCGGTAGGCGATCTGTTCGACCTCGGTGGTGTCGCGGTAGAGCATGAGACGCGCGGCGTCCACCAGAGCGCTGGCTTCGGCCAAGCGCGATTGCACAGGGAAAAACTGGCTGAGCTGGTTGCCGGCGCCCGCTACCGCGCCGCGCGTCACGCGGGTACCGCAGAGTTCGATGAAGGCCTCGACCGCGCCTTCGGCCGTACCCAATATGGGCGAGACCAGGCAGACCGGCACGGCGGAAAGAAAGGGGATGCGGTAGATCGGGTTGCGGTTCACATCGGCGCCGGGAGGCGCACCGGACGAAAGCTCTGCGAAGGTGATCTTGCGGTGCTCCGGGATGAACAAGGGCTTGTCGATCAGCACCGTCTTGGAGCCGGTGCCCGCTTGGCCGGCCACGTGCCAGTTGTCGTGCACCGACCAGTCGCTGCGGGGCGCCAGCAGGAATCCCGCTGCGGGTGCGCCGCCTTTCTCGGTCGGCGGGAAATGCACGCCCAGAAGCGCCCATTGGGAGTTGTCAACGTTGGACGCAAACTTCCACTGGCCTTGCACCTTGTAGCCACCATCCACCCGCTCGGCCATGGTGGCTGGGGCGTACGAGCCGCAGACGATGTCGTCGGGGTTCTGGCCCCACACATCTTCTTGCGCTTGCAAGGGAAGTGTGCCCATCATCCACTGGTGGATCGCACCCAGCGAACAGCCCCAGGCGGACGAGGTGCAGCCGCGCCCCAGGGTGCTGATGACGTCGATGAAGGCGGTGAACCCGTACTCGTAGCCGCCAAAGCGTGCCGGCTGCATGAGCTTGAAGAAGCCGCCCTCGCGGAAGCGATCGGTGACCTCCGCCGAGACGCGGCGGGCTTGTTCGGTGGCTTGGGCGCGTTCGCGCAACAAAGGCACCAGTGCCTGTGCGGCGCCGACGATCTGGCTCAGCGGCGGGGTGCCGGGCACCGGGCTGGATTGGCCGGGTGCGAACGACGGCGGCAGGGGGATGGGCATGTTCATGGTGTCTCCTGAGGGCTTCCAAACAAAGTGTCTGGCCGAATTAGAGACTTTATTGATTGCATTTGCAATTAATAATATTAGTTATTTACCCTGAAATGTCCCGAAAAACGCCGGTTATGATTTCCCGATCATGCAAGCAAAAAACCGCCCACCATCCACCCCCATGAAGAGCAAAAAGCCCAAATCTGCACCAGAGGCGGCGACGGTTCCAGGCGACTTGCTGGACCATGATCTGGAAAGCGCCATCCCCTACTTGCTTGCACGTGCAGGTATGCGAATGGGGCAGTCGTTCAGCCGCGAGCTCAAGCGTTTTGGGCTCACCTTGACCGAATGGCGGGTCTGCGTCGCGCTGCACCACAAGCCACGCCAGCGCCTGGCCGAATTGGCTTTGCACACGTCGGCAGAGCCGTCCACTTTGTCGCGCACGGTGGACGGCTTGATGAACCGGGGGCTGCTGATCCGCGACCGTTCAGACGAAGACGCGCGGGCGCTGGATCTCAGCCTGACCGACGAAGGTGTGGCCATCACCCAGCGCATCATCCCCTTGGCGCAGCTCTACGACCGCGTGGCGCTGTCGGGCATCGGGGGGGCGCAGGTCGATCTGTTGCGCGACATGCTGCGCCGCATTTACCAGAACATGGCCACGCTGGACCACGAGAGCTGATCCAGGAGAGCGGATGCCCGTGCCGGCTGCGGCACGGCATCGCAAACCGCTACTGCGGTATTTTTTCGGCCAGTTCCCAGACCGATCCCATTTGGCCGGAGTGGAACAGCAAGGGCGTTGCAGGCGTGTTGGAGAAGGCGGTTACCTTGCCCACCAAAATCGTGTGGTCGCCCTCCTGGTGCCGGGAATAGGTGCTGCATTCAAACGTGGCCACGCTGTGCAGCAGCTTGGGGCAGCCACCTGCGCCGGTGGTGAACTGGTCGTCAAACGCGTCGAACTTGTCGGGTGCCGGTCGGGCAAAGTGCAGGGCCAGGTCTTTTTGTTCGCAAGACAGGATGCTGATGACGAAGTGGCGGCTGGAGATGAACACGTCGGCGCTGCGCGCAGCGTCGCGGATGCTCCAGAGCACGAGCGGTGGGGTCAGCGAGACCGACGAAAAAGAATTGATGGTCATGCCCTCGCGCTTGCCGTCGGGTCCGACCGTGGTGACCAGACACACCCCGGTCGGGAACGCGCCCAAGGCCTGGCGAAATTGGGTGGCGTCCACCGTGAGCGGTGTGTCGCCGGTGATCAGCGTCCAAGAATACATAGCTGCTCCTCTTTCTCGTTCGTGAACTTCGGGGTCATGGTCCCGGCAGGTGCCGCCCCGTTTGAAAACCGTTTTCGTATGGCCGTACATCACGGACCGGTGGTGGGCATGTATGCCGCAAAAAGCGGCGCTGCACCGGAGCGGTTTGCCGCGATCGTGACCGTGCGTGGTGTTTCGAAACGGTTGGAACCGCCAGCGAAGTGGCTGCGGTCCACTGCACCACCGACGTGGGTAGAAAACGGGACGCGTTCATCGTACGACCGCTGACGCCATCCGCCCAACCCAACACGTCAATAGCGGACATGCTTGTCATGAATGGACGCTGGTTGCGTGCGCCCGCAAACCCCAGTTGCCGGCCTGCTGGGCTGAAGAGTCGGGCTCTGACTGTGTGGAGTCCTCTTCGGTTGTTGCTACTGAGACGGGCGGCGGCAGGCTTGTCACCGATGCCGAGTGTGGATGTCGGGCCTTGCCTGGGTCAAAGAACGGGGGCGGCGAGTGAACAGGCCCTAAGTGTCGGTGGCTCAGCATGGTGCGTCGCCCTTGTGTGACGAAACGAGCGGGGCGCCTTCAGTAGTTCAGATGCCCTCGGTAGTCCACCACACCGATGTCCACAAACCGGCTGCCTGCTGAGCCCTGCGAGAAGTCCAGCCGGAAGCCGCCGAAATCCATCTCACCGGCGCTCTTGAGAACCCTGGCCAGTTCCGTTGGCGTGGGTTTCTCCATGCGCTTGGCGGCTTCCACAAACAGCCTGGCGCACAAATAGCCTTCCATGTGGAAACTCGTGTACAGCTGGAGTTCTGGAAAAGCCTTGCGCATCGCCGCGTTGAATTCGCGTTGCAAGGGCGATCGTGCGCCCATGGGGTTGGGGAACGCCTGTGCAATGCCGGTGCCACGGGCTGCGCCGCTGCCCACCAGCAGGGTCAGATCTTCTGGCCCAATATAAGACAGGGCGAAGACGGGGAACGAACCACCCACCTGGCGCAAAGCACCTACCGCCTCGGCCATGAAGCTGGGCGGGCCGAGCACCAGCGCGCTTTGCATCTTGGCCTGCACCAGGGCCTGGGCCGCTGCAGCAACCGAGTCGGGCGCGAGAGAGGCTTTGAACCCCGTGACTTCGAGTGCCCCGATTTCCTTGGCCGCTATTTGCGCCGCTTTCAGCCCCGAATGGCCGCCCGGTGCGTCGACAAAAAGCATGCCCATGCGCTCCAGCCCCAGCGTTCTGACATGTTGTGTGACTTTGGCGATTTGCTGGCCGTCACCGGCGCGCACATGGAAGAGCTTGGGGTGTCCGGGCTCCCGGAAGGCTTCTGCGCCTGGCACCGCATTGATGACGACGATGTCGGCACTATCGAGTAGTTTTTCGCTCAACATGCGTTGCACCGACGGTGAACCAAAAGGGGAGAGCAGCGCGAGAGGTTTCCGCTCCAACGCTTCGTGGAAACGCTGCACAAAACGGGTGGGGTCGAGTGCATCGTCCAGCTGAAAGAAGTCGACGCGGTTTCCGTTCACCCCACCCCGCGCGTTGACGGCGGTGAACAAGGCTTGCATGCCTTGGCCGAGTTGAACCACTTCGGGAACCGGCTTGGCGCTCAGTGCGCCGATCTGCGCCACGACCAGGTCTTTGCTCCAGGCCAGTTGGATCGTGAGCAGCAATGTGCTGCCCAGCAGACAGGCACAGGTGAGCTGTCTGGCGGTTTTTCTTGCCATGGTGTGTCTCCAACAGTCATTTTTTGGATCGGCGCCAGGTCAGGTATTCAAGGGGTTTTGAAGACCGGTGGCGCGGGCGCTCTCTAAGAACCGCTCCCTGTCTTCTTCGGTCCTCCTTCTTGTCGGAACGGTGGCGAAAGACCTATTGCTTGGCGCGTTGCTGGAACGACTGGCCACCCACGCCCCAATGGGTTTTGGGCATTTCTTCAACCAGTACCCGCACACTTTCCGGCGGTGCATCCAGGCTGCGCGCGGTGGCCTCGGTCAGGGCGGCGATCAAGGCCTCGATCTTTTCAGGCGGTCGCCCCTGCAGAATCTTCACCAGCAAAACGGGCATGGTGTGGGGTTCAGCTGAAGCGCAGGGAGACGGAGCCGATGTCCTGAAAGCGTGCGGTCACCGAATCGCCGGGCTCCACGCTGTAGGCCTCGGTGGCGCCGCCGGTCATCACAAAGGTGCCTGCCGCAATGTATTCATCGCGTTCGGCCAACATATTGGCCAGCATGGCCACGCTGGCGGCGGGGTCGCCCAGCACGGCGGCACCGGCGGCGGTGGCGATGACCTCACCGTTCTTTTCCAGCACGATGCCCAGGCTGCGCAAATCCACATCTTGAACGCGCCGGGCATGGCCGCCGGTGACAAAGCGGCTGGAGGAGCAGTTGTCGGCCACCACGCTCTTGAGGTCGAACTTGAAGTCCCGGTAGCGCGAGTCGATCACCTCGATCGCCGGGATCACGAAATCGGTGGCGGCCAAAACATCGGCCACGGTGCAGTTCGGACCCTTGAGCGCGGTGTGCAGGACAAACGCGATTTCTGCTTCCACCTTGGGGTGGATCAGGCGGGAGCAGTCCACGTTGCCGCCATCGGGGCACACGTAGTCGCTGGAGAGAAAACCGTAGATGGGATTTTCAACGCCCATTTGTTTCATCTTGGCAAACGAGGTCAAACCCATTTTCAGACCCACGAGCCGATGCCCCTGTGCCTGTTTGCGGCGCCGCAGTTCGTACTGGATGGCGTAGGCGTCCTCCCAATCCATTTGGGGATGGTCGTCCGTGATTTTCACTATGTCGCTGCACAGCAGTTCGGCGCTTTCCAGTTGCTCGGCCAGTTGTTCGATGGTGGCTTGAGGGAGTTGCATGGTGGCGGTGGTCCTATTCAAAGCGGCACGAAGCCGTGCCCAGTTTTCCCAGCGTCATGCGCAACTGGTCGCCCGGCGCGATGGGGAACATGATCGATAACGAGCCTGAGAGGATCAGTTCTCCCGCCTTCAAGGGAATGCCGTAAGCACCCAAGGCGTTGGCCAGCCAGGCCACCGCGTTGACCGGGTTGCCCAGGGTGGCGGCGCCCGCGCCGGTGCCGATGATTTCGCCGTTCTTTTCGAGCACCAGGCCCACCGTGGTCAGGTCCAGGTGTTTGGGGTCTATGCGCTGCGTACCCGTCACGAAGGCCGCAGACGAACCGTTGTCGGCCACCGTGTCCTGGACCTTGATCTTCCAGTCCTGGATGCGGGAGTCCACGATCTCGAAGCAGGGCATCACGCATTCGGTGGCAGCCAGCACATCGGCGTTGGTGATGCCGGGGCCGGTCAGGTCCCGTTTGAGGATGAAGCCGATTTCGCCTTCGCCCTTG
>NZ_JBFJMY010000028.1:0-20094 GCF_041633695.1 Hydrogenophaga sp. | reverse complement strand
CGGTGTTCCGGTTCACGTTGCCGGCGGTGTGAATGTGGCCCCCACGCTCCGCCGCTGCGCGGGTCGCTGCCCCCCGAGGGGGCTGGGCCTGCCTTGGGGGCGGCCCGGCGGCTGGCCCGTGGCCCCCACGCGCTGCGGCTGCGTGAGGTCCGCTGCCCCGATCCGGGGAAGGGGCCCCGGATACCCGCGGCCGTGGGGTTGGGCCTGCCTTGGGGACGGCCCGGCGGCTGGCCTCATAGCCTCCACTATCATGCAGCCATGACCCGCTACCCGGACGCCAAGATCTTTCTCGTGGACGACGATGTGGGGGTGCGCGAGGCCTTGTCCTGGCTGCTGCGCACGCGCCGCCTGCTCAGCGAAAGTTACGACAGCGGAGACGCTTTCCTGGCCGAGGTGCTGGGCTGGCAGAACGAACCCACCGTGCCCTGCTGCCTGTTGCTCGATGTGTGCATGCCCGGCATGAGTGGTCTGGCCTTGTTCGATTTTTTGCTCACACAGCCCTGGCAAGCCGCCATGCCGGTGATCTTTTTATCGGGCCATGCCGACGTGCCCACGGCGGTGGATGCGGTCAAGCGTGGGGCTTTCGATTTTTGCGAAAAACCGTTTTCCGACAACGCCCTGGTCGACCGGGTGGAGCAGGCACTGGCCCAATCGGCCCAGGTGCAGGCCCAGCGCCGGTCGGTGCGCGAAGTGCAGCAGCGCATCGACGGCTTGACCGAGCGCGAGCGCAGCGTGATGCAGCTGGTGATCGAAGGCCTGCCCAACAAGCTGGTGGCCGATCAGCTTCACATCAGCGTGCGCACGGTCGAAGTGCACCGCTCCAACGTGTTTGACAAAATGGGCGTCAAGTCGGCGGTGGAACTGGCCAATGTGCTGCGTGCGGTTTAGAAAAAGCACCCGCGCATGGTGGTGCAGTGGGCGTTGACAGACGCCGAGCGCTGGCAAGGGCTTATTTGCGCGGCTCGGTATCCTTGTCCGGATGCTTCGTCGCATCGGGCAGCTCGCCTTTTTTGCGCCCCGAGAACATGGTCCACCAAACAATGAACACCAAGATCACCAACGCGCCCAGTGCTTCGAGCAACAACAAAATCATGGGTAGCGTCCTGAACGGTAAAAGCGGCAACCCGACCCATTGGCCGGGCCTGTGTCGGTACATGGCTTTGCTGATTGTAGGCAGCCTGGGCGCTTGCGCCACCGGCCCGGAAAGCTATCCCCCCGAGCCGCAGCCACCTGCTGTCGGGGCACCGGTGCTGGACAACCAGGCGCTGCCTCCGCCCCTGCAGCGCGGTGCCAGCCTGTGGACGCCGGTGCGCTGGGCCGAGCTGCCCGGCTGGGGGCAAGACAGCTTGCACGAAGCCTGGAACGCCTGGGTGCGAGGCTGCGAACGCCCGGCGCCGGGCCAGGCCGCGCTGTGCGCCGATGTGCGCAAGCTCTCCATCGCCACCGCACAGGAACAACAAAACTGGATCGTGCGCAGCTACCAACCCTATCGGGTGAACGAAGCCAACGGCAGCGAACCCACGGGCTTGTTGACCGGTTACTACGAACCGATTCTGAACGCGAGCCGCGTGCCCACCGCCAGCCACCGCACGCCGCTGTACGCGCCGCCCGCTGGGCTGCGCGCCGGGCAGGCCTGGTACAGCCGTCAAGAGATCGACACCCTGCCCGCCGCACAAGCCGCGCTCAAAGGCCGCGAGGTCGCGTGGCTGGCCGATCCCATCGACGCACTCATTCTGCAAATCCAGGGCTCGGGCCGGCTGAACCTCGCCGAGCCCGATGGCCGCCAGACCCAGGTGCGGGTGGCCTTCGCCGGGCACAACGGCCACACCTACCAAAGTGTGGGTCGCTGGCTGCTGGACCAGCGCGCCGTCCGCGAAGCCTCGTGGGACGCCATCAAGGCCTGGGCCGCGCAAAACCCGCAGCGCCTGAACGAAATGCTCTGGAGCAACCCGCGCACCGTGTTCTTCCGCGAAGAAAAACTCTCCGAACTAGACGCCCGCTTCGGGCCGCGCGGCGCACAAGGTGTGCCGCTCACACCGGGCCGCTCCATCGCCGTCGACCCCAAGAGCATTCCGTATGGCACCCCGGTGTGGTTGGCCACCCAAGGCCCCACGCTGAACCAGCAAAAACTGGTGCTGGCACAAGACACCGGCGGCGCCATCGTGGGCGCAGCGCGCGCCGATTTGTTCACCGGCTGGGGCGGCTGGACCGACGAGGCCTACACCGTGGCGGCGGCGCTCAAGCAGCCGTTGCAAATGTGGGTTCTTTGGCCGAGAAAGCCTTGACGGCGTCCTGATCCTCGTCGCGTCCTGGCGCGTTTGCCGGGCGCGGCCGATGGCTTGAGTGCCTGCAGCCAGCAGCTGCGCTGCAGGCTCACATCGCCATCAAATCCGTCTGCACCGGCCAGCGCACAGCGATCGCGCTGCCGTCGGTGGGTGCGCGGAATTCGTGTTCGAGCAGCAAGGTGTAGCGCCCGGGGCGGGCGGTGCACAGGCGGTAGCCGCCCGCCACGGGGCTGAGCGAGACGCCGTTGTCTTGCGCGGTGCTGAGTGTCCAGGCCTGCCATTGCGGGTCGGTCTGGCGCAAGGTGACGCAGAAGCCGCGCTTCATGTTGGAGAGCACCACCAGGCGTTGCTGGCCGTTCCAGGCGCCGTCGGCGTTGGCGTTCAGTGAATCGGGATGGCTGTTTTCCAGCACCCGGATGATGGGTGGGATGACGATGCGGAAGTCCAACGAGCCGCTCACGCTGTTGGCTTGGGAACTGAAGCGGCTCTCGCCCATGCCGGGCAGAGGCGCCAGCAGCAAGCCCAGGCTGGCCAGCCAGGGTAGCAAGGAGCGGAGCGGCGGGGTCATGCTCCCTGTATCGGCGCTGCCCGCTGCAACTTGATGGGTGTGGCGCTAACCCAGTGGATTTGCCCCTAAGTCGTGAAATAACACCGTTTTAACGGCCAGTTCGGCGCTTTGCGCGGGGCGCCGTCGGCGGCTGGCGGCTCAGTTGCCGCTGCTGCGCTGCACTGGGATGCTCAGGCGGGTGGTCTCGCGCAGGCGCACGTCGATCTTCACCTGGCCTTCGTCGACCACGGTCCAGGGCAGGGGCAGGGTTTCGTTGCGCACGCCGACCGTGCGCGGTCCGCTGCCCACAAAGGGGAATTCAAAGCGGCCTTGTGCGTCGGTGCGCACGGCGTAGCGGTTGTCCAGGTAGACGGTGACGCCGGGTGCGCCGCTTTCGCTGGCCTCTTGCGTGCCGCTGCGGTTGGCGTCGAAATACACCGTGCCTTCCACGCGGCCACCACCGTCTTGCGCCTGGCCACCCAGCGGGGCACTGCGGCTGCCGGCCTGTTGTTCGTAGCGCAACACGGCGTAGAACGAGCGGTCGGCGTTGGTGGTGACGGCGGGCAAGGGGGGCGCCAGGGGGTTGATCGAGACCGGGGTGAGGCTTTGCCCGCTGGATCGGTTGAACTGGCCTTCCAGGCTCCAGTGGGTGTTGATGCGCCAGTTGGCGCCCAGGTTGAGCCCCCAGCGCCGGCTGTTGCCGCTGCCTTGTTCGGTGTTGATGCTGGCGCGCAACTCGGCGTTGCTGCTCAGCGGTGCGCCGAGATTCAGTGCACCGCTCCAGAGGCTTTGGGCCGCTTCGCCGGTGGCGGACGAGGCGCCCAAGCGCCCCAGGCCCAGGCTGGTGGACAGGCTATAGCCTTGCGGCACGGTCCAGTCCTGGTCGTAAATGAGTTTTTGCGAGCCGACCTGGTTTTGCCCGCCCGCGAGTTCCAGCCGCAGGCCGCTGGTGCCCCAGTCGTTTTGCCAGCGCCAGTCGCCGTAGCTGTCCCAGGCCCGGCCGTCGTAGTCGCGCACCGACAAGCCGGTGCCCAGGCTGCTGCCACGCCCGAGTCGCCAGCGCGCACTGCCGGTGGCGTACAAGCCGTTGCTGGCGCGGCCCGAAACGGCGTGCAGCCAGTCGATGGAGGCTTCTGCCGACCATTGGCGGGTGCGCCAGCTGGTGCGAAAGTAGGTGCCGGCGATGTCGCTGGGCATGGGTTGTTGCGCCCAACTGAGATCGGGGTCTAGCCGGAACAGGCCCAGTCCGTGGGTGCGGGGGCCGTCGTCCCACTCGGCGTCCAGCCACAGACCGTTGCGCGATCCGTTCAGGTTGCTGGCCTGGGTGTTGATCATCTGGCCCTGGATGCGCAGGTCGCTGGTGGCGTGGCGCAAGACCAGCTGGGTGGAGTTGGCGTCCACAAAGTCCGAGGCCAGCGTGGGCTGGTCCAGAGCGGACACACCGGTGGCGTCTTCGTGGCGCAAGGCCATGGTCCAGCCCAGCAGTGGATCGGTGGCGCCTGCATCGGCGTTGGCATGCCATTGAACGCCCAGCGAACTGCGCCGGCCGGCGAGCGTTCGGAACCCGCTGGTGGGCAGGCCCTCCAGGCGCCCCGGCTGGCCGGTGACGGCTTGCAACTGCAGGCCTTTGCCCGGGTTTTCCCACTCGGCGCTCAAGCCTTGCAGAATCGCCGACGGCACGTAGATGCGCGAGGGTTGGTGGCTGACGTCGGGCGCCAGGGTGCTGATGACGCCGAGCTCGTGGTTGGCTTGCCAGCCGCCGGTCCAGGGCAGGCCGCGCTGGCGCAAGGTCAGGGTGCCGCGCCCGGCCTGCGGGGCGTAGCTGCCGTCCAGCGAGAGCGTGCCGTGGTTCGGGGTTTCCAGCAGCCCAAAAACCGCGTAACCCAGCCGCGTCCGGCGCTCGGTGTCAAACGGCTGGGTGCCCAGCCGCGTTTCCAGGCGCAGAAAGCGGGGCAGGCCATCGGCGTCGTAGTGGAGGGGCTGGCCATTGGCCGGCGCGACGTCGGGGCTCAGGCCTTCGATCTCGCGGTCCAGGTAGGTGCCGGGCTGGTTCTGGCTACTCGCCGGGGGCGCAGCATTTTGCGCGGCGGCGAGCACCGGGCCGATGCAGACCAGTGCCGCCAGCAGTGGGTGCGGCCGTCCTCGGGCCAGGCTCATGGGGTGAAACTCGTGTCCAGCGGCAAGCGGTTTTTGCCCCATTCCAGCGCGCCTTTGACGCGCAACGGAAACCGCACCGTGGGCGCGGTCTGGCCTTCGGTCACCACCGGTGAAAGGCTGAGGCTGCGGGTCTCACCCGGCATGATGGGCAGGTCGGCGGGCGCGAGTTCGAAGTCCTGGCCGCTGGCGTCGGTGCCGTTGACAAAGCCTTCGATCCGCCCGTGCGCGTTGCCGGTGTTGCGTATATCGATCACCGCCGTGGTCTGGCCGTTGACGGCGGTGACGCGGGTGGCCGCCAGTTCGAGCCGGGGCGCGGCACTGCCCAGGGTGGCATAGACGATGACGCCGATGCGTCCACCCACGGGAAAATTCAGTTGCCCGGCCACCTTGGCCGTCTCCAGGCCTTCGACCATGATCGCGAAGCGGCATTCGCGCGGCGGCGTGTCCGGCGGTGGGGTGATCTCGAAGCGGTAGCGGTAGCGCGCGCCCGGCTCGATGGCCAGCTCGCGCCGCTCGATCGCGACCCAGGGGCGGCAGCTGTCGGGGGCGAGCGCGTCGCTGAAGGTGACGGAGTTGTCCGGGTTGAATACCCAGTCGTTGGTGTAGATGCGGTAGTTGCCCTTTTCCCGTCCCACGTGCTGGATTTCCACCACCTCGCGCAGGGTCTGGCCCGCGACCGCTTGTATTTCAAAGCGCGGTGGCGAAATGTAGGCGGCAAAGCCGTCCGCTTGCGCGCTGGTCGCGCAGCAGGCCATCAGCAGCGCCAGCAAGGGCGCTACAGAAAAGCAGCGAAAAGAGAAGGGGGCACGCTGCATGGGCTAGTCGGTATCGAATTCAAAATGGAAGTTGAGCCGGCGGCTGGCACTTTGCCAGTCGGCGGGCGAACGCAGGCGCACCAGCAATTGGTCTTCCAGGGTGTCGGCGGCGATCACGCCGGCGAACACCAGGCTGCGCTCACCCGAGGCGAGCCGCCCGGGCAGCAAGCGGCCCTGCGTGGTCCAGACCGCTTCGATGGTCGAACTCTGGTCGCGCGGCAGGACCATGTAGACGCGGCCACTGCGGCCCTTCCACGCTTGGGTGGCAATGCGGATATTCACCCGCACCCAGGCTTCCATGCCGGTGTCGGCCTGTCCCGGCGCGATCGGGCGCCACTGCATTTGTGCCGTGGGCGGCACGGTGTGGCTTTGGGAGTCGTCCAGCGGAAAGGGGTTGGCCGCCGCGCCGCTCGCGCCCAGCGCCCAGGCCAGGGCCATGCACAGTGACCAGGCGCGGCGCTGGTTCATGGGCTGGTCATGGTGTAGGTCACCCGTCCGTCGTAAGTGCCAGATGCCTGCATGCTGCTGTTGGCGTATTCGAAGCTGTGGCAGTTTTCGATGTAGGTGTTGGCGGCGACACTGGCCAGCGTCTGGGAGCCACCGTTGAAGCTGCCGGCCGGAATCACATTCGGGTTGGCGCTGCCGGGCGCGGCCACGGTCCAGCTGATCTGGGTGAAGGGAATGCTGTCGCCCGTGGTGGAGACGAGCGAAGCGGGCGAGCTCACACTGAGTGTGGCGCTGGCGGGGCCGTTGCCCCCGTTGCTGCGGCGGTAGGAGGCGCCCACCATGATTTGCGTATTGGGTGTGGGGCAGGTGGTGAAACCGTCGTACAAGCTCTGTGCCTGGGTGCTGTTGGTGGTCATGCTCTGTGGCGTGCCCGCGATGAGCTGGGCGCCGGTCAGGTTCACCTCGACCCGGTTGATGGTGCCGTTGTTGCCCTCGGCTGTGCCGTTGCCCACATGCAGAAACACCCTGCGCGAAGCGGCGTTCAGGGTCAAAACCCAGGCCTGGGCGGGCAGTGCTTGCAACAGACACAGCAGCGCCAGAACCGAAACCGCGAGGCGCTTCGGTTGCAGTGGCTGGGCTGTGTGTTTCATCGAATGCATTGTGACCCAAGGGTGTCGCCGGAGCATGGCCGGTGCTGGGACGGGATGGAACAAACAAGAACGGAGAGCCGCATCACGCAGGCCCTCCGTTTTTGTGCGGTAGCCGCCCGGGCGGCTACCAGCGGGGACGCACGGTCTCGCTCAGGGCATGGTGGCGGTATAGGTCACACGGCCATTGGTCGTGCCGTAGGTACCGGGTGCTGCCACCGTGGTGTTGCCGTATGCAAAGGTCCAGTTGGCGCTGCGGCTGGTCACCTTGGTGCCCGAGCTCAAGCCCAGGTTCACCGAGGCGCCGGTGGGCGCAGGGCTGGGGAAGTTGGTGGCGTCTGAAGACGTGGCAGTGATCTGGGTCCAGGGAATGGTGTCACCGGTGGCGTTGGTCAGGGCACCGGTGTTGGTGCTGGCCAGTGCGATCACACCGTTGTTGCCCAAGGCGCGCACAGGGACCACGTTGCCGGTGATCGCGCCAGCCACTGCGCCGGTACCCACGTCAGCAGGGTTGGTGGTGTAGTCGAAGCTCACCTGGTCGATGGTGGTGTTGTTGGCCAGTGCAGCGCTGCCCGTGCCCACGGCCAGGAACAGCACGCGCGGGATAACCACGCGGAAATCGAGGCGGGCAGCGGCAGAGCCGGCGCCGACGGTGAGTTGCGATTCGGCCGAAGCCAGCAGGGGAGATACCAGGGCCAGGGCCAGGGCAGATTTGAGAAAGACAGATTTCTTCACGACGTATTCCTTTGAGGGCGCATTGCTTCTAGGTGGGATGTTCACTTTCCGGTACCTTGCGCCGCCGCATCCGGAATGCCTGAATGGTACGGAGGTTGAAATTTTTCAGCAAGTGCGACGGTGGAAAAATGTCACAAATACAAGCACTTACGAAAGATTCATCACCCAGCGGTCGAATTTTTGGGATGGGCGGCAGCAAAAAGGCCTCAAGTTCGCCGTGATTTTGCCGTGTGGGAACTTTGGGCCCTCAAATGGGACAGCGGGAGCACGCTGCCGGCCTTGACTTCGCCCAGTGAAAAGCTGGTGTGCAAATCCTTCACATTGGGCAGATTGATCAAGACGTCGCGCGCGAACTGGCTGAAGGTGTTGAGGTCGCGGCTGACCACCTGCAGCTCGAAGGTGCCGGTGCCGCTGATGTAGTGGCAGCTGATGACTTCGGGCAGGGTGCGTATGGCTTCTTCCAGCGCCTTGAGCAAGTGGCCGGAGTTCTGGGCGGCGTCGAGCCGCACGAACGCCAGTACGCCCAGGCCGATCTTGTGGCGGTCGATCTCGGCGCGGTAGCCCAGGATGAAGCCAGCCTCTTCCAGCGCCCGCACACGCCGCCAGCAGGGCGCGGCCGACAAGCCGACGCGTTGCGCAAGTTCTGCGTTGGTCAGGCGGCCATCCGATTGCAATTCGTTCAGGATGGCCAGATCAAAGTTGTCCAATGTTTCCATGATTGGCCAATTGTAGAAAGAATCGTGCGCATATACGGCAAATACACGCAAAGAAAGAAAAGACATATCCAGGCCGCCGGCATACACTTTGCAACACCCTAGAGGCGCCGCCCCACCCGGGCGCGACGCAGTCCCGGCCGCTCACAAGGCGGCTTGCATGTCCACCCACGGAGACACCCGTATGAACGCCCCCCTGCCCTCACACATCCGCCAGGCGTTGGAAAACGTCAGCCTCGACGACAAGTACGCCCTCGATCAAGGGCGCGCCTTCATGAGCGGCGTGCAAGCGCTGGTGAAACTGCCCATGCTGCAGCGCCAGCGCGACGCGCTGGCGGGCAAGAACACAGCGGGTTTTGTCAGTGGTTACCGCGGTTCGCCGCTGGGTGGCTACGACCAGGCGCTGCAAAAGGCGGCACCGTTTCTGAAAAGCCAGAACATCGTGTTCCAGCCCGGCGTGAACGAAGAGCTGGCTGCCACCGCGCTGTGGGGTACGCAACAGCTGGGTTTTGCCCCCGAGGGCAGCAACCGGTTCGACGGCGTGTTCGGCATCTGGTACGGCAAGGGCCCGGGCGTGGATCGCTGCTCCGACGTGTTCAAGCACGCCAACATGGCCGGCACCAGCCCGCTGGGCGGGGTGATTGCGGTGGCGGGCGATGACCACATTTCCAAGAGCTCGACCGCCGCGCACCAGAGCGACCACATCTTCAAGGCCTGCGGGCTGCCGGTGTTTTTCCCGGCCACGGTGCAGGAAATCCTGGACCTGGGCATCCACGCCTTTGCCATGAGCCGCTTCTCCGGCGTCTGGGCGGGCCTGAAAACAATCCAGGAAATCGTGGAGTCCAGTGCCACCGCCGTGATCGACCCCGAGCGGGTGCAGATCGTATTGCCCGAATTCGACATGCCGCCCGGTGGCCTGCACATCCGCTGGCCCGACCACGCGCTGGAGCAGGAAGCACGCCTGTTCGACTACAAGTGGTACGCCGCACTGGCTTACATCCGCGCCAACCGGCTCAACCACAACGTGATCGAAGGGCCGAACGACCGTTTCGGCGTCATAGCCAGTGGCAAGGCCTACAACGACACGCGCCAGGCGCTGCTCGATCTGGGGCTGGACGACGCCACCTGCCGCCGCATCGGCCTGCGCCTGCACAAGGTGGCCGTGGTCTGGCCGCTGGAGGCGCAGACGACGCGCGAATTTGCCACCGGTCTGCGCGAAATCCTGGTGGTCGAAGAGAAGCGCCAGGTCATCGAATACCAGTTGAAGGAAGAGTTGTACAACTGGCGCGGCGACGTGCGGCCCAACGTGCTGGGCAAGTTCGATGAGGTGGAGGGCGACCACACGGGCGGTGAATGGTCGATGCCGAATCCGAGCGCACACACCTTGTTGCGCGCCAACGCCGATTTGTCGCCCGCCATCATTGCGCGCGCCATTGCGCGGCGCCTGAAGAAGCTGGGTATCGACGAGGCCACCCAGGCCCGCATCGACACGCAACTCGCCATCCTGAACGCGCAGGAGCAGTCGGTCACCACTTTGCTGACGCAGGGTGTGCAAGGCGCCGAGCGCCAGCCCTGGTTTTGCTCCGGCTGCCCGCACAACACCAGCACCAAGGTGCCCGAGGGCTCGCGCGCCATGGCCGGCATCGGCTGCCATTTCATGACCATCTGGATGGACCGCGCCACGGTCGGCTTCACCCAGATGGGCGGCGAAGGTGTGCCTTGGGTCGGGCAACAGCCGTTCTCCCACGACCAGCACATGTTCGCCAACCTGGGCGACGGCACCTACTTCCACAGCGGCAGTCTGGCGATCCGCCAAAGCATCGCCTCGGGCGTAAACATCACCTACAAAATTCTGTACAACGACGCCGTGGCCATGACCGGTGGCCAGCAGGTGGGCGAACGGCCCGAAGGCCACAGCGTGGTGCAGATCGCGCAAAGCATGCGAGCCGAAGGTGTGGCCAAGATCACCATCGTGACCGACGAGCCGGAAAAATACGAGAGCGTGAAGGGCTTGCCCGAAGGTATCGCGATCCAGCACCGCGATCTGCTCGACACCATCCAGCGCGAGTTCCGCGAAATCCAGGGCACCACGGTCATCATTTACGACCAGACCTGCGCCACCGAAAAGCGCCGCCGCCGCAAGCGCGGTACCTTGGTCGACCCGGCCAAGCGCGTGGTCATCAACGAACTCGTGTGCGAAGGCTGTGGCGACTGCGGCGTGCAGTCCAACTGCCTGTCCATCGAGCCGCTGGAAACCGAATTCGGCCGCAAGCGCAGCATCAACCAGAGCACCTGCAACAAGGATTACTCCTGCGTCAAAGGCTTTTGCCCCAGTTTCGTTACCGTCGAAGGTGGGCAGTTGCGCAAGAAGGCGGTGGCGGGCAAGGCCGCCGCGCAAACCGACAGCCCCCGCGTGCCCCTGCCCGCCCTACCCGCATTGGGTGCCGAGGCCTATGGCATCGTGGTGACCGGCGTGGGCGGCACTGGCGTCATCACCATCGGCCAGTTGCTGGGCGTGGCCGCGCACCTCGAAGGCCTGGGCATCGTCACCCAGGACGCGGGTGGTCTGGCGCAAAAGGGTGGCGCCACCTGGAGCCATGTGCTGATCGGGCGCGACCAGGACAACATCCGCACCACCCGCGTGGGCGCGGCGTCTGCCGATCTGATTCTGGGCTGCGACCCCATCGTCAGCGCCAACAAGGAAACCCTGCAGCGGCTGCGCGCCGGGCGCACGCGCGCCGCGCTCAATGCCAGCGCCACGCCCACGGCGGCCTTTGTGACCCAGCCGGACTGGCAAAACCCGGCCCAGGCCTGCGTGGACGCGCTGGTGCACAACCTGGGCGAGTCGGCGGTGGGCGTGTTCAACGCCGAAGCCGCCGCCAGTGCGCTGATGGGCGACAGCATTTACACCAACCCCATGATGCTGGGCTACGCTTGGCAAAAGGGCTGGATTCCGCTGGGGCTGGAGGCTCTGCAACGCGCCATCGAGTTGAACGCCGTTGCCGTGGCCAACAACAAAGCCGCGTTTGAATGGGGCCGCCTGGCCGCCCACGATCCGCGCGCTTTTCAGACCCGGGTCGATGCCGCTTCGGGCCGCGAGCAGGTGATCCAGTTCAAGAAGCGCGACACACTGGAAACCCTGGTGGCGCGCCGGCTTGCGTTCCTGACCGATTACCAGAACCGCGCCTACGCCGAGCAATACCAGGCCTTCGTGGAGCAGGTGCGTGCGGTGGAGGCGCCGCTGGGCAAGACCAGCCTGAGCGAAGCCGTGGCCCGCAACCTCTTCAAGCTCATGGCCTACAAGGACGAGTACGAAGTGGCCCGTCTACACAGCGACAAGGCCTTTCACGCCCGCATCGCCAGCCAGTTCGAAGGCGACTTCAAGCTGCACGTGCACTTGGCGCCGCCCATGGTGGCCAAAAAGAACGACCGGGGCGAGCTGCAAAAGCGCCCGTTCGGCCCCTTCATGTTCAAGGTCTTTGCGGTGCTGGCCCGTTTCAAGGGCTTGCGCGGCACGGCCTGGGACGTGTTTGGCCGAACCGAAGAGCGCCGCATCGAACGCGAGCTGATCCAGGAATACCGGGCCTGCATCCAAGAGCTGCTGCCCACGCTGGACGCCACCAACCACGCCCTGGCGCTGGAGCTGGCTCGCATACCGGAGCACATCAAGGGCTACGGTCACGTGAAGATGCGCCACCTGGCCGCTGCCCGCAGCCGCTGGGACGGTCTGCGCGCCCAGTGGCGCAAGCCGTCGACCGAGGTGGCGCGCGCGGCGTGACGCCCTGAGCGCCGGGCCAGCCACCAGGGCCCGGCGGCATACAATGGACAGTTAAGACCCAGACGCCCGGGGCGCTTGATGCCAAGCCTTCGGGCCGTTTGCGTTGCCACTCATCAATCTGTTGTTGGAGACATCCTGTGTTCATTTCCTCTGCTTTTGCCCAAGCCGCTGATGGCGGTAGCACCCAATCGACCATCATGGGCCTGCTGCCGCTGGCATTGATGTTCGTGGTGCTGTATTTCGTGATGATCCGTCCGCAGATGAAGCGTCAGAAAGAGCACAAGGCCATGGTCGAAGCACTGGCCAAGGGCGACGAGGTCGTGACCTCGGGCGGCTTCCTGGGCAAGGTGTCCAAAGTGGGCGAAGCCTACATTGGTGTGGAACTTGCCGACGGCGTGGAAGTCCAGATGCAGCGTGCGGCGGTGGTTCAGATCTTGCCCAAGGGCACCATCAAGTAACTGCAACGCACCCGCCGCGCCGCGCGTGTCCCTTTCAAAAGGGCCCGCGCGTGGCCCGGCGAAGCCGGTTCCACCGCGTTCTCGATCCGTCCCTCAAGCCTCCCGGGCCAACTTGTCATGAACCGATATCCGCTGTGGAAGTACGCCATTCTTGTGGTGGCGTTGCTCATCGGGGCCTTGTACGCCCTGCCCAATCTGTTTGGTGAATCGCCTGCGGTGCAGGTTTCAGCCGGGCGCACCTCGGTGCGCGTCGATGTCAGCACCGCCACGCGGGTGGAGGAGGTGTTGGCCGAGCAAGGGCTCAAGCCCTCGCTGATCCAGTTCGAAGGCAATTCGGTCAAAGCCCGCTTTGAATCGACCGACGACCAGCTGAAAGCGCGCGACGCGCTGGACCGGGCCTTCAACACCGATCCCGCCGCGCCGACCCACGTGGTGGCACTGAACCTGCTGCCACGCACACCCGCCTGGTTGGCCGCCCTCGGCGCTTCCCCCATGTACCTGGGCCTGGATTTGCGCGGTGGCGTGCACTTCATGTTGCAGGTGGACATGCCCGCGGCCTTGCAGCGCCGTGTGGACGTGCTGACCGGCGATCTGCGCAGCGCCTTGCGCGAAAAGAACGTGCGCCATGGCGGCATTGCCCGCAACGGGCAGAACATCGAAATCCGGGCCCGCGACGCCGAGACGCTGGAAGCCGCGCGCGGCGTGGTCCTGGACCAGTTCCCGGATCTGCAAGTGGTCGAAACGCCGGACGGCAGCGAGTTCCGGCTGGTGGCCAGCGTCAAGCCCGAGGCCGCGCGCCGCGTGCAGGAACAGGCGCTGAAACAGAACATCACCACCTTGCACAACCGCATCAACGAACTCGGCGTGGCCGAGCCGGTGATCCAGCAGCAAGGCGTGGACCGCATCGTGGTGCAGCTGCCCGGTGTGCAGGACACGGCCAAGGCCAAGGACATTCTGGGCCGCACCGCCACGCTGGAGGTGCGCCTGGTGGATGAGAGCACCGAAGGCCAGTCTGCCGAGCGGGGCAGCGGCGCCGTGCCCTTTGGCTCCGAGCGCTACCTGGAGCGCAGCGGCCAGGCCGTGATCGTGCAAAAGGAAGTGTTGCTCACCGGCGAAAACCTCACCGATGCGCAGGCCGGCTTTGACAGCCAGACCCAGGAAGCGGCCGTGCACCTCACCTTGGACGCCAAAGGCGCCCGCATTTTCCGCGATGTGACCCGTGCCAACGTGGGCAAGCGCATGGCCATCATCCTGTTTGAAAAAGGCAAGGGCGAAGTGGTCACCGCCCCGGTGATCCGTGGCGAAATCGGTGGTGGCCGGGTGCAGATTTCGGGCCGCATGAGCAGCGTTGAAGCCAGCGACACCGCGCTGCTGCTGCGCGCGGGCTCTTTGGCCGCGCCGATGGAAATCATCGAAGAGCGCACCATCGGCCCGAGCTTGGGCGCCGAGAACATCGCCAAGGGCTTCAACAGCGTGATGTGGGGCTTTGCGGTGATCGTGGCCTTCATGTGCATGTATTACATGGTGTTCGGCATGTTCTCCAGCCTGGCCCTGGGTTTCAACCTGGTGCTGCTGGTGGCCGTGCTCTCCATGCTGCAGGCTACGCTCACCCTGCCCGGCATCGCGGCCATGGCGCTGGCCCTGGGTATGGCCATCGACTCCAACGTGCTGATCAACGAACGGGTGCGCGAAGAGTTGCGCAACGGCGCGGCGCCGCAGTCGGCCATCAACGCCGGTTACGAGCACGCCTGGGGCACCATCCTGGACTCCAACGTCACCACTTTGATCGCGGGCGTGGCTTTGCTGATCTTCGGCTCCGGCCCCGTGCGCGGCTTTGCCGTGGTGCACTGCATCGGCATTCTGACCAGCATGTTCTCCTCGGTGTTTTTCTCGCGCGGCCTGGTCAACTTCTGGTACGGCCGGAAAAAGAAGCTCAAAACCGTGTCCATCGGCACCGTCTGGCGACCCGACGGCGGCGTACCCGCTGTCAAAGCGGACTGAAGCCGACCCACCACACACGAAAGCACAGCCATGGAGTTTTTCCGCATCCGCCGCGACATCCCGTTCATGAAGCACGCGTTGATCTTCAACGTGATTTCCTTCGTGACCTTCGTTGCCGCCGTCGTTTTTCTGATCACCCGGGGTTTGAACCTGTCGGTGGAGTTCACCGGCGGCACCGTCATGGAGGTGGCGTACGAGCAGCCCGCCGATCTGACCGCGGTGCGCGAGGTGGTCGAGTCGCTGGGTTACGCCGAGGTCCCGGTGCAGAACTTCGGTACCGCGCGCGACGTGTTGCTGCGCCTGCCGACCCAGGCCGGCAAGAGTTCGGGGCAGCAGAGCGAAGCCGTGCTGGAGGCCTTGAAGGCGCAAAATCCGGCGGTGACGCTGCGCCGCACCGAATTTGTGGGGCCACAGGTGGGGCAGGAGCTGGTCGAGGACGGCCTCAAAGCGCTGGGGCTGGTGGTCGTGGGCATCATGATTTATCTGGCGTTCCGCTTTGAATGGAAGTACGCCGTCTCGGCCATCATCGCCAACTTGCACGATGTGATCATCATCCTGGGCTTCTTCGCCTTCTTCCAGTGGGAGTTTTCGCTCGCGGTGCTGGCGGCTGTGCTGGCCGTGTTGGGCTATTCGGTCAACGAATCTGTGGTGATTTTTGATCGCATACGTGAGAGTTTTCGCCGTTATCGGAAAAAGACGCCCGAACAAATCATTGACAACGCCATCACGTCCACCATCAGCCGTACCATCATCACCCATGGATCGACCCAGATCATGGTGTTGTCGATGCTCTTGTTTGGCGGCCCTACCCTGCATTATTTTGCGCTGGCGCTGACGATCGGTATCTTGTTTGGCATTTACTCTTCGGTGTTTGTGGCGGCCGCCATTGCCATGTGGCTGGGCATCAAGCGCGAAGACCTGATCAAATCGGGTGGCGGCAAGCAAGAAGACCCGGACGACCCGAATGCGGGCGCTGTGGTTTGAATGCCATGGGCCACGTTTCGCGCGATGAGGTCTGAGTTGACGACCTGAAAAATGGGTCTTTCGTGTCATACTGAAAAACATGTCCCCTTCCCCCGATCAGCACGTGTCGTCCCTGGCCAAGCAGGCGCGCGAACTCTTTGTGGTTCACGTGGGACGGGTGCTCCCCGAGCTGGTCAAGGCGTGTGACACCCGTCTATCCGCCGTGCTGGACCAGCCAGGTTCGGCACGGGATATGCAAGACCACCGGGATGCCTGGATGGCCTTTCAGACCCACCAGACGACCTGGCTGAACAACAGCCGCAAGGCGCTTCAGCGCACCTTGCTGCCGCGTTTCAGCCCTTCGGGCAGCAGCACCTTGAGCGAGCCGGGGCGGCTGGAGTTGCTGGCAGAAGGCGTGATCGATGACCAGATCATGGCCTCGCGATTGGCGATGCGGGTGCTGGATCTGGCTTCCACCGAACTCAACGAGTTGCGCTTGCGGGTGCAGCACCTGGAAAAACGCCAGGAGCTGCCGCGCGGCGACGTGCTCTTGCCCGACGTGACCGCGCGCATCCTGGTCGATCAATGGATCGCGGCGTCATTGCCTCGTGAGGCTTGGTTGCTGGTGCAGGACGCCCTGGCGCCTGCCCTGGCGGCCAAAATGCTCGAGGCGTACAAAGCCGCCAATGTTTTCCTCGTCTCCAGCGGTGTGATGAAAGACATCGATCTGCAGGCGCTGGTCAAGCGCTCGCCGGGTTCCGCTGCACCTGGCGCCTCGGCTGCCAGCCAGGCGGGCAGAAAGGCGATGGTCGGCGGCGGCGAAACGGGAGGCGGCGCGTCTTCGGACGGCGGTTCGGGTCACGGTGCCGGCCAACGTTCGGGGCACGGCTCGGGAGCAAGCAGCGACATGGGCGCGGCCTCTTCGGGCATGGGTGTTCACGACGAAACCCGTCTCATGACCAGTTCGTCGCCTTTGGCGCGAGCGCGCCAGCGGGCCCAGGGCGTCATGGGACGCCTCAAGCGCATGCTGGTGGACAAGGTCGGCGGTGACTTCGAGGCCACCCAGCTTTTGCCGCCTTCGCCCCGCTTGCAGCAAGCCATCCAGCGCTCGATGCCGGTGGTCAGCGCCGACGCCGGGTTGCCCGCTTCAGGGGACTCTGGCTCGGGCGCGGTGTATGCCGATGCCGGTCATGTCGAGAGGGCCGCCACGGCGCTGCGCCAGCGCACCACCGAACTCAAGCAGGCGGCCACGACATCGACCGAAAAAGCCACTATCGAAGTGGTGGCGCTGATGTTCCAGGCCATCTTGGCCGAAGACCGTATTCCGCCGAGTGTCCGGGTCTGGTTTGCGCGGCTCCAGATTCCGGTGCTGCGTGTCGCCCTGTCCGAGCCCGAATTCTTCAGCGCGATGCAGCACCCGGCGCGGCGCCTGATCGACCGCATGGGTTCGTGTGTCCTGGGTTTTGAGTCCAATGTCACCTCGGCCGCGCTGGAGGCCGAAATCAAGCGCGTGGTGCAGGTGGTGGAGCAGTACCCGGAGACCGGTCGCCGCGTGTTCCAGCTGGTGCTCGACGAATTCCAGAAGTTCTTGTCCACCTACCTGAGCGAACAAAGCAGCGCCAGCCGCTTTGTCAGCGTGGCCCAACAGGTCGAGTTGAAAGAAACCCTGTCGGTGCAGTTCACCATCGAGCTGCGCAAGCTGCTCGACGACGTGCCGGTGCGCGACGAAGTGCGCGAATTCTTGTTCAAAGTGTGGGTGGATGTGCTGGCCGTGGTCAGTGTGAAACACGGACGCAAACACGAAGAAACCCTTGCGTTGAAGCAAGTCGCCTCGGACCTGCTGTGGGCCGCGAGCGCCAAGCCCAACCGCGACGACCGCGCCAAAGTCATTCAACAATTGCCCGGCCTGTTGCAGCGCCTGCGCCACGGCATGGGTTTGTTGGGTTACCCGGCGGGCTTGCAGGATCAGCACATCAAGTCGGTGAGCGATACCTTGGCGGACGCGTTCATGTCCCGTACCGAGGCCATATCCGCTGAAAGTCTGGAAAACCTGGCCCAGCGCCTGGCGCACCTGGAGGACTATCTGCCCGAAGGTGGCGTCGGCGATCTGGACCTCGACACCGAGAGCATCGAGATGATCACCGGTGTGGACGCCAGCAGCATCGAAGTGGTCAAGCAGGGCGGCAGCAAGCCCAACGAAGCCATGCGCGCCTGGGCGGTGGAGTTGCAAATCGGTTCCTGGTTCGGTCTCGATCACAACGGCAAGCTCAACAGCGTGCAACTGGCTTGGCGCAGCGAGCGCGGGCAGCTGTATATGTTCGTGACCAATGGCGGGCGCTGTTTCCTGATCCAGGCGTCACGGGTCGCCGCCTATTTGCAGGCCGGTTTGCTGGTGCCAAGCGAAGACGAGGCGTTGACCGTGCGCGCCACGCGCGATGCGCTGGCCAAGCTGGACGCCAATCCCGAGCGTTTGCTCGGTTAGAGCCAGGTCGGCGTTCGCGCCGGGCGGTTCTGGGTTCTGGACAGGGTGGAAGATCAGCCCTGCCCCACACGTTGCAGCAATCCACCCGGTAGCCGCCCCACCGAACCCGCCAACTCCAGGTCCAGCAACTGCGCTTGCAGCGTGGCGGTGTCCAGCCCGGTGCGGGCTTGCAGTGCGTCGAGGCCGACGGGGTCGAATCCCATCGCATCCAGCAAGCTGGTGTGCAGCGTCGGGTCGGTGTCTTCAACAGCGGCGCGCTCGGCGCGGTCCACCATGTGCAGATCTTCCAAGATGTCCTGCGCCGATTCCACCAGTTTGGCGCCCTGGCGGATCAGGGCATGGCAGCCGCGCGATTGGGGTGCATGGATGGAGCCGGGGATGGCGAACACCTCCCGACCCTGCTCGGCGGCCAGGCGGGCCGTGATGAGCGAGCCCGACTGCAAGGCGGCCTCGACCACCAGCGTGCCCTGGGACAGGCCGGCGATCAGGCGGTTGCGGTTGGGGAAATTTTGCGCCAGCGGCGGCGTGCCCAGGGGGTATTCGCTGACGATCGCACCCTGGCGACCGATGCGGTGTGCCAGCTCCAGGTGGCGTTTGGGATAGACCCGGTCCACACCCGTTCCCACCACCGCCACCGTGGGCGCCGAAGCCTCCAGAGCGCCTTCGTGGGCGGCACCGTCCACGCCCAACGCCAAACCCGATACCACGCACACACCGGCCTCTCCAAGCGCGCGCGCAAATTGGCGGGCATTGGCTTGGCCCTGCGGGGTGGGATTGCGGCTGCCCACAATGGCCAGCCGACGTGGGTGGTGCAGGGCTTGCACATCGCCCACCACGTAGATCAGCAGGGGAGGATCGGCCATTTGCAGCAGATCGGGGGGGAACAACGGGTCGGCCAGGGTCAGCACATGGTGCTGCGGATCCTGGGCCAGCCAGGTGTCGAGGCGCTCCACCTGTGGCGCGAGGTCTTCGGGTTCTGATTGCAAGGCGGTGGCAAGCCTTGGGCCGACGACCGTTTGCAGCGCCGCCTGCGTTTGCGCGAAAACCGCTTCGGGCAAGCCGAAAGCGCCCAGCAGTTGTCGGGCTGATTGATTGCCCACACCCGGTGTGAGCAACAACCGCAACCAGGCGGCCAGCTCCGCGCGGCGCATGGACCGATTCAGGGATTGGTGAAGCGGTCGCCGACCTTCACGCCGTCGGTGATCTGCAGCACCAGCGCGTAAGACACCTGGTCGAAGGTGCGGAACACCATCATCAGGCCGTTGCGCTCACCGGGCAGGCGCAGTTCAGGCCGGGCATCGTCGGTTTTGTCGGTGACTTGCGAGGTCTGGCTGAGCAACGCGAGCACGTTGCCACGCTCCATGCCGTGCGCACGGCCTCGGTTGATGGTCACGACCTGGTTCTGGGCCGCATAGGTCACGGCGTTGCCGTAGACCGACACGATCTGGCCCGTTTGCGCGGTGGTGGGTGCGCGGGGCACAAAGCTGATGAGCTCGCGTTCGGGTTCGGGTAACAGCCGGTCGCCGACGCGCATTTCTTCTTTGGCGGAGACGATGTCGATGGTGGCGGGCACCAGTTCGGTGGTCGCTTTGCCATCGGTGCTCTTGACTTCCTGGGTCGACTCGCCGCGCTCGAGCAGGGCTTTGCCCACGTATTGCGCTTCGTAGCCCAGGATGGCCCCGGAGCTCGGGTCTTTCAGCGGCACGGCATTGCGGAACACCCGGAAGTCGCGCGGCTGGCCGGGTTCGATGCTCAGGGGCTGGCCTTTGCCGCTTTCGCCGTACAGGGCTCGGGCATAGGCCCGGTCGCCATTGCTGAGCAGCACGCGGTTTTCTTGTGTGGCCACGATGCGCGGCGCCAAAGCGAAGGTCTCTTCGTCCACGATCATGGGCTCGGTCAGAAAGGCTTCAATGGCTTGCAGCGAAATCGGCGGAATGGCCGAATCGTTCAGGCTCTCGTAGCGGGTGCGCGGCGACACGCGGACCGTTTCCAGGTCGCCGCTGCCGGGTCGGGTGGTGCTCAGGCGGGCGCGTCCGCCGGTTTTGTCGAGGTACAGCACCTGGCCG
>NZ_JBFJMY010000027.1:0-20220 GCF_041633695.1 Hydrogenophaga sp. | reverse complement strand
TCCGGGTGGGTAAAAACGGTGGGTTCGCGCGCGTGCGTTCGGCGCGGTCCGCTGGGTATGGGTGGGCTTGTTCGTGTGCCGCTCAGGCGGGCGCTTGGTCGGCCCAGCACTGTAACCCGTGCCCGTACAACGCGCTGGCCAGGCCCCAGGCCACCCCCCAGCGCGGGGGGCAAAACGGAACCGAGGCGTTAAGCTAGCGGTTTTCACCGACCGGACTTTCATGAAGGCTACATCCCGAACCGCCGAGCCCGCCGACGGGGCCAAAAAGTCCCAGCGGCGCCAACAGCGCGAAGGCGAAATCCTCGCCGCCGCGCGCGAGGTGTTTCTCGACAAGGGTTTCGAGCGCGCCTCGGTCAGCGAGATTGCCGCGCGCGTGGGCGTGGTCGAAGGTCTGGTGTTCCGCTATTTCCCGACCAAACGCGACCTGCTGAACGAGGTTCTGCACGCGCTCTACAAACCCCTCATTTCCGATGTGGGCGAAGGCTTCTCGCGCATCAACGGCCTGCGGGGGCGTTTGCGCTTCATCATCTGGCGCCATGTGCGCGTGTACACCGAGACACCGGGCTTGGCCCGGCTGGTGCTGCACGAAGTCCGCACCGGGCCGGAGTACCTGGGTTCGGTGTTGCACGATCTGCACGTGCAGTACACCGATTTCCTGCGCCAGACCCTGGTGCAGGCGGTGGCCGATGGCGAGCTGTCGGCGGACGTGGAGTTCGAGATGGTGCGCTCCATGGTGTACGGCGGCTTGGAGCACATGATGTGGCCCGTGCTCTACGGCGGCCGCAGTGTGAACGTGGACACCCTGGCCGACCGTTTCTCGTCTGCCCTGCTGCACGGTTTGCAGCTCGGTGCGGTCCCCGCCGATGGCGTCGAGGCGCGCCTGGCGCGCATCGAGGCGCTTCTGGCCGCTGCACCGGCGGCGCCCGCTGCGAAACCGCGCCCGAACAAACCGGCCTGAGCCCGGCTCATTCCCGCACCTGCGCCGGCGCTGCTGTGCCCCGCTGGTGCGACCCTGGTTCCTCGTTTTTCCGACCGTGAACCCGGGTGGCTAGGTGTTTGCCCGAATACGCTTGCATATTTGTTGACCCTGACTCAATAAAACATAACAATCGATCCCGGCAACAGGCTGGTTTTAACTCTTAACGGGTCAATACGAGTCTGACTCAAAAACTACAGCCCGCCGGCATCTGGCGGACGGGCATGTCGGAGACACCGTGATCGTTATGACCCCTCCTGCGTCCCGCACGCCGGTGCTCGAATGCATCGGCGTCGAGCGTTCTTTTGGTGGCCTCAAGGCGCTCAAGGGCGTGAACCTGTCGATCGCCGAGGGCGAGATCGTTGGGCTGGTGGGGCCGAACGGCAGCGGCAAGACCACCATGGTCAACGTGATCACCGGCTTCTACCCGCCCCAGGCCGGGCAGGTGAAGCTGTTCGGGCAGGACATCACCGGCATGCGGCCCTACCGCATCGCCCAGCATGCCGTGGCCCGCACCTTCCAGAACCTGGCGCTGTTTCGTGGCATGAGCGTGCTCGACAACATCCTGCTCGGCCGCCACGTGCACATGAAGCCGGGCGCACTGGCCTCGCTGTTTTACTGGGCCTGGGCGGCGCGCGAGGAAACCGTGCACCGCGAGGTGGCCGAAGACATCATCGATTTCCTGCAGCTGCAGGACGTGCGCGACGACGCCATCGAGACCGTGCCGCCGGGCCTGCAAAAGCGCGTGGAACTGGCGCGCGCGCTGGCGTCCGAGCCGCGTCTGCTGATCCTCGACGAGCCCATGGCCGGCATGAACCAGGAAGAGAAGGAATACATCGCCCGCTTCATCCTCGACGCGCGCGACGAACGCGGTGTCTCGATTCTGCTGATCGAGCACCACATGGATGTGGTGACTTCGTTGTGCGACCAAGTGCTGGTGCTGAGCCACGGCGAGGCGATTGCCAGCGGAACGCCGCGCGAGGCGATCTCGTCGCCGCAGGTGGTGGCGGCCTATCTGGGCCAGCGCGCCGCAGCGCGTGCGGGAGCTTCGGCATGAACGCCGCACCCGACGCCGCGCTGTTGGCGGCCGTGCACCAGGCCGCCGCGCAGTGGCCGCGCGATGAGGCGGGTGAGCCCGTGTCGCTGGTCGCGGCGTTGGCGCGCAACGCGCGGGACGAGGGCGGGCGCATCGCGGTGCGCGAGCGGGAACGCGGCATCTGGCGCGAATACACCTGGACGCAGGTGCTGGCCGACGTGCTGGCCATGGCCGCTGCGCTCGACGAGCATGGCCTGAAGGCCGGTGACGCGATGATGGTGATTGGCGACAACCGGCTCCAGCTGTACGCCGTCATGCTCGCGGCGGGCGCGCTGCGCGCCTACCCGGTGCCGATCTACTCGGACGTACCACCTGGCGAACTGCTGCAGTACAGCCAGCTCGGCCATCCGCGCCTGGCGGTGGCCGAAGACCAGGAGCAGGTGGACAAGCTGCTCGGTCTGCGCGAGGCCTGTGGTCGGCCCCAGGAAATCTTTTACAGCGACCCGCGTGGCATGGCGGCGTATGCGCAGCCCGGCCTGTTCGGTCTCGACGTGCTGCTGGCGCGTGGCCGTGAGCGCCTGCGCGAAGAACCGGCGCTGTTGGCGCGCTTCATCACCGGTGCACAGGGCAGCGACTATGCGGTGCTGATGCATTCGTCGGGTACCACCGGCACACCCAAAGGCGTGCCGCTCACGCACGCCAACGTGCTCAAGGGCGCACGCAACGCCCACGCCGGTGGTTGCTTTGCGCGCCACGAATCGCACTACGCCTACCTGCCCATGGCCTGGGTCGGCGACTTCGTGTTCACGCTGGGCGCCGGCATCGCGCTGGCCTTCACCATCCACATCCCCGAGCGCCAGGAAACGGTGATGCACGATTTGCGCGAGGTGGCGCCCACCATGTACCTGGCCGCGCCGCGCGCCTGGGAGAACATGCTCACGCGGGTGCAGGTCGGCATGGCCGAAGCCACACCGTTCAAACGCGCGCTGTACGACTGGTTCATGCTGCGGGCCGTGGCCATGGAGCGCCTGCGCCTGTCTGGCGGCCAGCCTGGCCTGGGCCAGCGCCTGCTGCGCCAGTTGGGCGAGTGGCTGGTGTTCGCACCCATCAAAGACTTTCTCGGCCTGTCGCGCGCACAGCGCGCCTACACCGGCGGCGAAGCCTTGGGTGAAGACGTCTTCGTGGCTTTCCGCGCGATGGGCATCAACCTCAAGCAGTTCTACGGCCAGACCGAGACCAGCGCGCTGACCGCTGCGCACGTGGACGGCAACGTGAAGCTGCACACCGTGGGCAGGCCGATGCCGGGTGTGGAGGTGCGCATCGACGACGACGGCGGCATTCTGGTGCGCTCGGCCTCGGTGTTCCCTGGCTACCACGAGAGCCCCGAGGCCTCGGCCGAGGTGTTGCGCGATGGCTGGCTGGCCACGGGCGATGCCGGTTACTTCGAAGCCGATGGCGACCTCGTGGTGCTGGGCCGTGTGAGCGAAGTGGTCTACACGGCAGCGGGCGAGCGCTTCGTGCCCAACTACATCGAGAACCGGCTGAAGTTCAGTCCCTATGTGCGCAACGCCGCCGTCATCGGTGCCGGGCGCGACCACCTGGCGGTCATGTTGTGTGTGGACTTCGAGTCGACCGGCCATTGGGCCGAGCAGCGCGGCCTGTCCTACACCTCGTATGCCGAGCTGTCGCAGTTGCCCGAGGTGCTGGAGCTGATGGCGCAGGCGGTGCGCCACGTCAACACCGTGCTCAAGCCCGAGCTGCGCGTGACGCGTTTCGTGAGCCTGCCCAAAGACTTCGACCCGGACGACGGTGAGATCACGCGCACGCGCAAGCTGCGCCGCAACGTGATCGAGGAGCGTTACGCCGTGCTGATCGAGGCGCTGTTCGCACCCATGCCCAGCGCTTCCGTGGCGATCGATTTTGATACCGCTATCACTTACGAGAGCGGCGAGCGCGGTGTGCTGCGCCGCTCCCTCACTCTGAAAAAGGTCGACTGATGGACATCCTGTTGCTGGCCGAACTCTCGATCAACGGCGCGCTGGTCGGCCTGATGTACGCGCTGGTGGCGCTGGGCATCGTGGTCGTCTACAAGGCCTCGCGCTACGCCAACCTCGCGCAAGGCGCCTTCTGCATGGCGGGGGGCTACTTCTGCGCCGTGCTCATCCTGTCGCTGAGCGTGCCGGTGTGGCTCGCGGTGCCGCTGTCCATCGTGCTGATGTTCGGGCTGGGTGTGTTCGTCGAACGCTTCTTGCTGCGCCGCATGATCGGCCAGCCGGTGGTGATGGTGATCATGCTCACGCTGGGGCTGGAGATCCTGCTGCGCGGCCTGGTGCCCGGGCTCATGGGTTCGACGGTCAAGCGGCTGGACCTGGGCATTTCGCAGGCTCCGCTGCTGCTCGGGGACATCCTGGTCAACCGCGCCTACCTGGTCGGTGGCGGCATCGCGCTGCTGTTCATTGCCGGCGCCATTCTGTTCTACAACACCGCGCTGGGCATCCGCATGCGGGCGGTCTCGGACGACCCGGTCGCGGCCTGGTCGGTCGGCATCCGCGTCGAGACCATGATCGCCATCGCCTGGGGCCTGGCGGGCAGCGCAGCGGGTGCGGCCGGCGTGCTGTGGGGCGCCACGCAGGGCGTGGACTGGACCTTGTCGCTGTTGCTGCTCAAGGCCGTGGCCATCGCCATCCTCGGCGGTCTGGACAGCGTGCCCGGCGTGCTGGTCGCCGGCTTGTTGATCGGTGTGATCGAAAGCGTGGCCGCCGGCTACCTCGACCCCATCGTGGGCGGCGGCACGCGCGACGTGGTCGCCTCCGTGATCATCTTGCTGACCGTGCTGGTGAGGCCGCACGGCCTGTTCGGCCGCGAACACATCGAAAGGGTCTGACATGTTCTACCGACTGGCTGGCATCCGCCACACCGACTACCGGCAGACGCGCCAACTCTGGCCGCTGCGCTTCGACCGGGGCTTGCTGATCGCGGTCTTGCTGCTGGCCCTGGCCGCGCCCTGGTTGCTGCCTTCGCTGTACCTCAACACCTACCTGATGCCGCTGCTGCTGTGGGTTTGCGCGGCACAGGGCTTGAATCTGCTGATGGGTGGTGCGGGCCAGGTGCACCTGGGCTATGGCGCGGTCATGGGCATCGGGGCCTATGCGGCCGGGCATTGTGCGCGCGCCGGTGTGCCGTTCGAAATCTCGCTGCTGGTTGGCGGCCTGGCCGCAGCGGTCATCGGCTCGGCCTTTGGCGCGGCCGCCTTGCGCGTCAAGGGCTTGTACCTGGCCGTGACCACGTTGGCGCTGCAGTACCTGGTGGACTTCGTGGTGCTGCACGTGGGCGCCATCAGCGGGGGTTCGCAGGCTTCGCTGCAATTGCCGCAGGTGCGCATCCTGGGCCATGCGGTCACGTCCGACACCGGCCTCTACTTCGTCGCGCTCTTCGCTTGCGCGGTGATCACGTTGTTCATGCTCAACGTGCGCCGCTCCAGCCTGGGCCGCGCGCTGGCGGCTGTGCGCGAAAAAGACTATGCGGCCGAAATTCTGGGCGTGAGCGCCTTTCGCTACAAGCTGCTCGCGTTCTGGGTCAGCTCCTTCATCGGCGGCGTGGCGGGCGCGCTCTATGCGTTCTGCTATTACAAGGCGGTCTCGCCCGAGCAGTATCACATCGACCTGTCCATCCAGTTGCTGGCCACCGTGGTCGTGGGCGGCCTGGGCAGCGTGCTGGGCTGCTTCCTGGGCGCTGCGTTGATTCTGCTCGCGCCTTCGCTGCTGAACAACGGCCTGGCGGCCCTCTCCTCGAGTTTCGGCTGGCAGCTCAGTTCGGACCTCGCAACCCATGCGCCCCTGATTCTGTACGGCGGCCTCATCGTCGGCTTTCTGCTGTTCGAGCCGCTCGGCCTGGCCAAGATTTACGACAACTTGCGCAACATGTTTCTCGTGTGGCCGTTTCGGCATGCCCGCCGCTGACGACCTTTTTGACTGCAATGCAACCCCTAGGAGACACAGCATGAAAATTGGCAGAAGACAAGTGGTGGCCGTGGCCGCCGCAACCCTGGTCGGCGGCTTTGTGCCGCAGGTGATGGCGCAGGAAAAAGTCATCAAGTTCGGCATGGCGCAGGACTTCACCAAGGTGTACACCTTCGTGACGGCCGAGTACAGCCAGGGGCAGCGCGACTACCTCACGCTGATCAACGAGCGCGGTGGACTCAGCGGCTGGAAGATCGTGGCGGACGTGGTGGACCACGGCAACGAAACGCAGCGCGGCATCGAGGCCTACGAACGCTTCAAGCGCGAAGGCGTGCTGCTGGTCGATCCGCTCTCCACGCCGGTGAGCCGCGCGCTGGTGCCGCGCGCCCTGCAAGACAAGGTCAACCTGGTCACCATGTTCTCGGGCCGCAGCGACGCCGCCGACGGCTCGGTGTTCCCGTACATCATCCCGATGTCGGCCAGCTACTGGTCGCAGGCGGCGATCCTGATCGAGTACATCGCGCGCGCCGAGAAAGACCTCAAGGGCAAGAAGATCGCCATCGTGCACATCGACACGCCTTTTGGTCGCGAGCCGTTGCCGCTGCTGCAGGAACTCGCCAAGCGGCGCGGCTTCGAGCTGTTGGCCTATCCGTATGCGCCACCGGGCAACGAGCAGTCGGCGGTGTGGACGCAGGTGCGCCGCGCGCAACCGGACTGGACCCTGATCTGGGGAGGCGGTGTGGGCCAGACGGTTTCGGTCAAGGAAGCGATCCGCAACGGCATCCCGACCAACCGCATCGCCTCGGTGGTGTGGTTGTCCGAGTCGGACATGCGCGTGGTCGGTCCGGAGCAGGCCACGGGTGTGCTCAAGTTCGAGGGTGCTGCGGGCGGTCGCGAACCCAAGATCATCCAGGACATCCTGCGCGAAGTGGTCGCCAAGAACAAGGGCGCGGGCCCCGCCGATCTGGTGGGCACGAGCTACTACAACATCGGCGTGCTGGCCGCGGCACTGATGGTCGAGGGCGCGCGGCGCGGGCTGGAGATCAGCAAGGGCGCAGCGCTTACCACCGAGACGCTGAACGAAGGCTTGCTCAGCATCAAGGACTTCAACGCAGAAGGTCTTGCGCCGCCCATCACGCTGAGCAAGGCAGACCACCAGGGGGGTGGCATGGGTCGCGTGGCGCAGTGGGACGGCAAGCGCTGGGTCGCCAAGTCCGACTGGATCGCGGCCGACCAGGACCTGGTCTGGCAACTGATCAAGGCCTCGTCGGCCGAGTTCAAGAAGACCGGCAACTGAAGGCCCAATCCATGACCGCACACGCCACCGACAACACCGGCACGCCAGCCGGGGAGAAGCTGCTGGAGCTCAACAACGTGGAGGTGCTGTACGACAACGTCGCGCTCGCCATCAAGGGCGTGTCGATCGACGTGGTGCAAGGGGGTCTGGTGGCCTTGCTCGGCGCCAATGGCGCGGGCAAGAGCACCATCCTCAAGTCCATCAGCGGGCTGTTGTCGGTCGAGCGCGGGCGGGTGAGCCGGGGTGGCACGCGTTTCGCGGGTGCCGACCTGCTTGGGCTGGCGCCGCCCGAGCGTGTGCGCCGTGGCATTGCCCACGTGCTCGAAGGCCGCCGCGTCTTCGAGCACCTCACGCCGGGCGAAAACCTGCTGGCGGCGGCGTCCATGCACCGCGACAAGCGCCATGTGACCGAGCTCACCGAAAAGGTTTTTGCGTGGTTCCCGCGGTTGAAAGAGCGCGCCCGCACACAAGCCGGTTACCTGTCAGGTGGCGAGCAGCAGATGCTCGCCATTGGCCGGGCATTGATGACCGAGCCCCGGCTGCTGATGCTGGACGAGCCCAGCCTCGGCCTCTCGCCACTGCTGGTGGACGAAATTTTCGACATCGTGCGCCGCATCAACCAAGAGGGCGGCGTGTCGGTGCTGCTGGTCGAGCAGAACGCGGTGGCCGCTCTGGGCATCGCGCACCACGCCTACCTGGTCGAGAACGGCCGGGTGGTGATGGCGGGCACCGCCGAAGCGGTGCAGGCCAACCCCGACGTGCAGGAGTTTTACCTGGGCGGCGGCCACCAGACCGATTACCACGCGGTCAAACACTACCGGCGCCGCAAGCGCTGGTTGTCTTGACGCGCATTTTTCATCTTTCAGACTCAAGGCCTTTCATCCATGCGCATCGACCTCAGATTCGACCAACAGCACGTGCTCGTGTTCGGCGGCACCACCGGCATCAACTTCGGCATCGCCGAGGCCTTTGCCGTCCAGGGTGCTTCGGTGACGGTGGTCAGCCGCAAGCCGGAGAACGTGGCGAAGGCCGTCGAGCGGCTGTCGGTGCACGGGCATGGCGTGGCAGGCTTCTGCGCCGATGTGCGCAGCTTCGAATCGGTCGGCACCGCGCTGGACTCGGCGGTCGAACGCTTCGGCCCGCTCGACGTGCTGGTCTCGGGTGCGGCGGGCAATTTCTTTTGTGAGGCCAAGGACATGTCGGCCAACGGCTTTCGGGCCGTGGTGGACATCGACCTGGTCGGCACCTTCAACGTGGCGCGACAAGCCTATGCCCACCTGCGCAAGCCGGGCGCGGCGTTCATCAACATCACGGCACCGCAGTCCAGCATTGCCATGCGTTTCCAGGCGCACGCCTGCGCGGCCAAGGCCGGTGTGGACCAGCTCACGCGCGTGCTGGCGCTGGAATGGGGTGGTGAGGGTATCCGCGTGAACGCGATCTCGCCCGGCCCCATCGATGGCACCGAAGGCGTCAAACGCCTGATGGGGCAGACCGACGAGGCACTGGCGCAAGCGGTGGGGCGCGTGCCCCTGCAACGCATGGGAACGCTGGACGACATCGCGAACCTGGCCTTGTTTCTGGCGTCGCCCTATGCCGGTTATCTTTCGGGCGCGGTCATACCCTGCGACGGTGGCGGCGCGCTGGAGAGTGTGAAACCCACGCTCGAAGCGGCGGGCCGTGCCGCTGCTGCAGCGCCTCAGTTGTGAGACGAAGAAACGCCGTGGCCGCGAACGACACCACCTACACCGACCTGTTGGTGCGCAACGCGCGCTTGCATGGCGACCGCACCGCGTTCCAGATCGCATCGCACGCACCCACCCACCGCGAGCAACTCGCCCGCACCGCCCAGCTCGCCGCCGGCCTGCGCGGCCTGGGTGTGGGCCCGGGTGACCGCGTGGCGATATTGGCGCGCAACCGGATCGAGTTCCTCGATCTGCTGGGTGCGGCCGCGCACCTGGGTGCCATCGTCTCGGCCATCAACTGGCGCCTGTCCACCGCGGAGGTGGCTTTGGTGCTGGCAGGCGACACGCCCAAGCTGGTGCTGGTGGACGACGAGTTCTGGCCGCTGCTCGACGACGCGCTGGCCCGGCCGGATGCACCAGACCCGATCCGGCTGGACAGCCCGCGCGACGGTTTTCGGCATGTGTCGCAGCTGTATCTCGAGGTCGGGTGTGAGCCCGCGACCGTGGCGGCCGACGACCCACTGCTGTTGATCCACACCGCCTGGAGCGACCAGCGGCCCAAGGCCGCCACACTGACCCACCGCAACCTGCTGGCCAATGCGCTGCAGCTGCAGCAAGCCTGGACGCTTGGCCCGCAAGACGTGCACCTGTGTTGCCTGCCGCTGTTCCATTCCACCGCAGTGTCGCTCACGCTGGCGACACAGATGGCGGGCGGCAGCTCGGTGCTGATGCCGGCCTACCAGGCGGGCGAAGCGCTGGCGCTGATCGGCTTGCACCGGGTCTCGTTGTTGGCCGAGTTCGCGCCCATGCTGGGCGGGCTGTTGGACGCGGCCGCTTCGGCCCCGGCGATGCTGGCCAGCCTGCGCCACGTGTGCGGCCTCGATGCTCCCGAGACCATCCAGCGCCTGGAGGCCACCTGCACCGGCGCCACCTTCTGGACCGGCTATGGCCAGACCGAAGCCTCTGGCCTGGTGAGTCTGGCGCCCTGGCGCGACCTGCCGGGATCGGTGGGTCTGCCGCTGCCGCTGTGCGCGGTGGACATCGTCGACGAACAAGGCCTGCCGCTGCCCACCGGTGAAACCGGCGAGATCGCGCTGCGTGGCCCGTGCGTGTTCGCTGGCTACTGGCAGCGCCCAGCCGACAACGCGCAGGTGTTCCGCTCGGGCCGCCTGCACACCGGCGACAGCGGCCATCTCGACGCGCAAGGGGTGCTCTGGTACAGCGGCCGTCTCGCCACCAAGGAGCTCATCAAGACCGGAGGCGAAAACGTGTACCCGGACGAGGTGGAGACCGTCCTGCGGCTGCACCCGCAGGTGGTGGACGTGGCGGTGATCGGCGTGGTGGATGCGCACTGGGGCGAATCGGTGCGCGCCATCTGCGTCGCCGCCGAGGGCGCCCGTCCGTCGGAACAAGAGCTGATCGACTTTGTGGGCGAGCGCATCGCACGCTACAAGCGCCCACGCGTGGTGGTGTTTGCAGCGACCTTGCCCAAGAAGGCCGACGGCAGCAACGACCGCGAGCGCATCAAGCAGCTGTACGCCTGATACGCTGCGCGGCCGTTTCAGCGGCCGTTGAATTGGGGCTTGCGCTTGTTCAGGAAGGCGTGGATCGCGCCCCTGAAATCCTCGGAATCCGCGTTGGCCACGAAGGCCTCTTGTTCCAGGTCGAGCTGGGTGTCGAGGTCGTGCTCGAACGAACCCCGGATCAGGCGCTTCATGCGCCCAATGGCCAGCGTGGGGCCGCTGGCCAGGCGCTGTGCGATGGCTTGCGAGGTGTCTGCCAACGCGGCGAGTGGCACGACCTGGTTGACCATGCCCAGGCGGTGTGCCTCGGCCGCGTCGAAGCTGTCGCCCAACAAGGCGATCGCCATGGCGTTGCGCGTGCCCACCAGGCGCGGCAGGCTCCACGAGGCCGAGCCGTCGCAGGTGGTGCCGATCTTCACGTAGGCGAGGTTGAACTTCGTGCCCTCGGCGGCGATGACCAGGTCGCAGGCCATGGCCAGGCTCAGGCTGCCGCCAGCCACCACGCCGTGCACACTGGCAATGAAGGGGGCGTCGATCCGAGCGATGAGCTTGACGGCCTCGTGCACCGGCCCGATGAGGCCGGGCGCGGCACCCGGTGGATCGTCCTTCAGCTCGTTGAGGTCGCCACCCGCACCGAAGGCATCGCCCGCACCCGAAAGAATCACCGCACGCAGCTCGGGCGAAGCGGCGATCTCGCGGCAGCAGGCCAGAAAGGCGTGCGCGGTGGGCAGGTTCACCGCGTTGAGTTGCAGCGGGCGGTTGAAGCGCAACTGCGCCACGCCGCCTTTGCGGGTCAGGGTCACGGGGGTGTCGGTCATGCCCATCCCAGCCAGCGTTTGCGCCGGCGGTCGTGTTTGATGTGTTGGTAGCTTTTGCGCTCGCCGGAATGGCTCACGCCCAGGTAGAACGCGCCGTCTTGAAAATCACACAAAAGGGGCATGGCTCATTTACTGTCGAAAAAAATCGGTGTGCTGCTGTGGCCTGGGGTTACGACGTGCACCGTGTGTCGCCCGCGGCCGACGCCGTTAGTTACAGTGTTGCGCTTCAGGCTGCAGGGCCCACGTCGTAGTGCCGGGCGTATTGCGCGCGCAGCTGGGCTTTCTGGATCTTGCCGGTGGCGGTCTTGGGCAGGGCGTCCAGCACCACGATGTCCTTCGGGCACTTGAACGCGCTCAGCGTTTCGCGCAAGCGCTTCAGCACAGCGCCGGTATCGAGCGCGCTGCCGGGCCGGGGCAGCGCGAAGGCGGTGATGGCTTCGGTCCAGTGGGCGTGCGCCAGTCCCACCACGGCCACCTCGGCAATGCCGGGCTCGGTCGCCAGGATGGCTTTTTCCACTTCGAGCGAGGACACGTTTTCGCCGCCCGACTTGATCACGTCCTTGAACCGGTCCTCGAACCAGAGCAAGCCGTCGGCGTCCATGTGGCCGGCGTCGCCGGAGTGGAACCAGCCGTGGCGGAACGCCTCGGCGGTGGCGTCGGGGTTGTCGAGGTAGCTGTTCAGCAACTGCGGGCTGCGGTAGACGATTTCGCCGGTTGCGCCCGCAGGCAGCAAACCGCCGTGTTCGTCCATGATGCCCACGCGCACATTGGTGGCCGGTGTGCCCACCGCGCCGGGGTGGCTGAGCTGGTGTTCGGGGCGGAAGAAGGTGGCCACCGGGCTCATTTCGGTCTGGCCGAACATCAGTGAAAATTCGCAACCCAGCAGCCGCATGGCACGCACCAGATCGGCTTGCGGCATGGCCGCCATGGCATAGACCGCCAGCCGCAGGCTGGCCAGGTCGCGCGGCTGCGCTTCCTGTGCGTCGCACAGCGCCCGCACCATGAGGGGCAGGCCGAACACCACGCTGAGGCGCTCACGTTCGATCAGATCGAGCAAGCTTGCGGCATGGAATTCGCGCAGCACCACGATCCCGGCGCCCACCGCGATAGCGGGCGTGCACAAGGCGTTGAGCTGGGCGGTGTGGAACAGCGGCAGCATGGCGGTGATGCGGTCGCTGCCGCTCATGCCGGTGTCCAGTGCCGTGCCCAGTGAGTCCATGCAGATCGCCAGGTGGCTGGCCACCACGCCCTTGGGGGCCGAGGTGGTGCCGCTGGTGTAGAGGATGGACACGGCAGCGTCGTTGGCCACCACCTGTTCGGGTTCGGTATCGGGCTGGTGCGCGCACAGCGCCTGGAATCCGCTGGCGTGCACGCCAGCGGGCAGCGGCGCATCGGGGACTTCGCCCATGCTGACGACGTCGCGCACGGAACCGTCGGCGGGCAGGGCGGCCACCAGGCGGGCGAGCAGCGGTGCTTCCACCACGGCGCCGCGTGCCTTCGCGTGCGCCAGCACATAGCCGATTTCGTTCGGCCCCCACAGCAGGTTGATCGGCACGCAAGCCACGCCCAGTTTGGCGCAAGCGAAATAGGTGGCGAGGAACTCGGCGCAGTTGCCCGCCATCAGGGCCAGGCGGTCGCCAGGGCCGTAGCCCAGGCTTGCAAGACCGTGGGCCAGCTGGTTGGTCCAGCGGTTGAAGGCGCGGTAGCTCCAGCGCCGCGCGCCGTCAACCAGCATCTCGCGCTCGGGGAAACGTTCGACGCTGCGCAGCAGCATGTCGCCGACGTTGACGCGGCGCACCAGGTTGTCGTGAAGGGTGCTGATGTCGGTCATGGCGGCCTCAGAACGCCACTTGGCCAGCGCCCTTGAGGCTGAGGATCTCGCGCGCCTCGTCGGGTGATGCGACCTCCAGGCCCAGACCTTCGATGATGCCGCGCGCCTGGCGCACCTGCTCGGCGTTGGACGCTGCCAGCCGACCCTTGCCGGCCCACAGCGAATCTTCCAGGCCCACGCGCACGTTGCCACCCATGGCCGCGCTCATGGCCGCCACCGGCATCTGGCTGCGCCCCGCGCCCAGGGCCGACCAGCGGTAGTTGTCGCCAAACAGCCGATCGGCCGTGCGCTTCATGTGCTGCACATCTTCCGGGTGCGCACCGATGCCGCCGAGCAGGCCGAACACGGTCTGTATGAACAACGGCGCTTTCACCAAACCCTCTTGCCAGAAGTGGTGCAGGTTGTAGAGGTGGCTGGTGTCGTAACACTCGAACTCGTAGCGCGTGTTCGTCTCGTTCAAGGTGTTGAGCGCGTAGGCGATGTCTTTGAACGAGTTGCGAAACACCAGGTCGTGCGAGTTCTCCAGCATCTCGGGTTCCCAGGCGTGCTTGAATTCCTTGAAGCGCTTGAGCATGGGGAACAGACCGAAGTTCATCGAGCCCATGTTCAGGCTGGCCACCTCGGGCTTCCACACCGCCGCGGGGCGGATGCGTTCTTCGACCGACATGTAGGGCGAGCCACCGGTGGTGAGGTTGACCACCACGTTGGAGCGCGCCTTGATGGCGCGCAGAAAGGGCTCGAAAGCCTCGGGGGACTGGTCGGGCCGCCCATCGGCGGGGTTGCGCGCGTGCAGGTGCACGATGGCAGCACCCGCTTCGGCCGCGCCAATGGCGGCTTCAGCGATCTCCTCGGCGCTCACCGGCAGGTGCGGCGACATGGAGGGCGTGTGGATCGAACCGGTGACGGCGCAGGTGATGATGACTTTGTGCTGGGGCATGGCAATGCAATCTCAGGGTGTTGGGGGGTCGAAATAAGCGGGGCGCCCGGCGGTCCAGAATTCGCCCCAGAGTTGTCCGCCGCCGTCCACGGTCATGACTTCGCCGGTCATGAAACTGGCGGCGGGGCTGGCCAGAAACACCGTGGCCTCGGCGATTTCGCGCAGGCTGCCCGGTCGCTTGAGCGGGTTCGAGCGCGGGAACTCGCGGTGCGCTTCGGGTGGATACACCGCCAGCCCTTCGGTGGCGGTGAGCCCGGGCGCGATGCAGTTGACGCGGATGCCCAGGGGCGCCCATTCCACGGCCACCGTGCGGCTCACCCCGATCACGCCCGAGCGCGAAGCCACGCTGTGCGCGATGCCGGGCATGCCACGGTCCACCACCATCACCAGATTGACGATCACGCCCGGTGCCTTGCGGCCTTGCCAGTGGCGCGCAGCGGCCTGCATCATGAACCAGGTGCCGTTGAGGTTGTTGTCGATCACGGCGCGCCAGCCCTTGGCGCTGAAATCGATCGCGTGTTGCGGGAACTGGCCGCCGGCGTTGTTCACCACCGCGTGCAGGGCGCCGTGTTCGCGCGCGATGGCGTCGAACAACGCCTCGACCTGTTCGGGTTCACGGATGTTGACCGCCATGGGCAGCACCTCGCAGCCGTGGGCGCGGGCTTCTTCGGCCACGCGCTCCAGCTTTTCCAGGGTGCGGCCGCAGACGATGACGCGCGCACCCAGCCGCGCCATCAGCAGCGCCGTGGCCCGGCCAATGCCGGTGCCGCCACCGGTGACCAGCACCGTCTGCCCAGCGAACAGGTCGCTGCGGTAGACCGTGGGCATGGCCCACACATCGTTTTCCATGGGGTCGTCGTTCATGCGCTCAGCCCCGCAGCATTTCGCCGCTGATGATGATCTTGCGCACCTCGGTCGTGCCCGCGCCGATCTCCAGCAGCTTGATCGCACGGTACAGGCGGTTGATCTCGGACTCCCAGATGTAGCCGCTGCCACCGTGGATCTGCACCGCTTCGTTGAGCACCTGGTTCATGGTGTTGGCCGCGAACATGACCGAGGCCGCCGTGATCTTGTGGATGTCGCCGCGCCCGGCATCGCCGCCTTCGAGGGCGCTGGCGGCACGCAGTGCCTGGTAGGTGAAGACGCGCATGGATTCGACCCACACATACATTTGCGCAAGCTTGTCTTGCACCATCTGGAAGCTGGCGATGGGTTTGCCGAACTGCTGGCGTGTGCGCGCATAGTCCAGGCTCAGCTCCAGTGCGCGCTCGGCAATGCCCAGGCAGAGCGGCGCGATCATGGCGCGTTCGAGATCGAGGCCGCTCATCACCACCTTCACGCCGGAATTTTCCGCACCGATCAGGTTCGCCGCCGGCACGCGGCAGTTGTCGAACACCAGCTCCGCCGTCTGGCTGCCGCGAAAGCCCATCTTCACCAGCTTCTGCGCCACCTTGAAACCGGGGAAGCCACTTTCCACAATGAAGGCCGAAATGCCTTGCGATCCGAGCCCTTTGTCGGTCTTGGCGTACACCAGCAGCACGTCGGCCACCGGCCCGTTGGTGATGTAGATCTTGGTGCCGTTGAGCACATAGTCGTCGCCATCGCGCACGGCGGTGGTGCGCATCGAGCCCAGGGCGTCCGATCCGGCGCCCGGTTCGGTCAGGCCCAGCGCGCCGATCGATTCGCCCCGGCACATGGGCGGCGCGTAGCGCGCCAGTTGCTCGGGGCTGGCGTTGCGCAGCAGCTTCTGCAGCCACAGGTTTTCGTGCGCCACCCAGCTCAGTGCGAATGCGTGGTTCCAGCGCGCAAACGCCTGAAGAATCAAACCGCTGGTGAACAGGTCGGCGCCGGAGCCCCCCAGCGATTCGGGCGCTGTGATGCCGAAGTAGCCGTTGGCTCCGAGTTTGGGAAAAGCCTGGTCGGGCCACCACTCCTCGTTGTCCATGTGCGGCGCAAGCGGGTAGAGCTCGGCGCGCGCAAAGCGGTCGGCCTGGCTCAGCAACTCGGCCTCGTCGTCCGACAGGCCGCTGAAGATCTGGGCGGCGCCACGCTGGGCGGTGAGGGGTTCTGACATGCGCGCTCCTTGTGCGGTGCCGATGCGGTCGCTGCAACGGCTATAAATGAGTGATGCTCATTAGTTTTACACAGATATAAACGTGCAGAACTAGGGGAAATACCAATATAAAAATGAGTGTCACTCACTATCATTTGCCGCAGGGCATTGTGTGTCCCTTCAGGAGTTGACGCTGGTGCAAAACTGGACTTTCTCATCCGTGCTGATCGCCAACCGGGGCGAGATCGCCCTGCGGATCGTGCGCACCGTGCAGGCCCTGGGCTTGAAGGCGGTTGTGGTTTACCACCGGCTCGATGCCGGTGCTCCGGCAGTAAAGCAGGCCGACCAGGCGATCGAAATCCACGGGGCAACCCCGGTGGCCGCCTACCTCGATGGCGCGCAGATCATCGAAGCCGCCCGCGCCGCCGAGGCGGGCGCGGTGCATCCGGGCTACGGCTTTCTGTCGGAAAACGCCGGTTTTGCGAAAGCCTGCCGCGAGGCTGGCCTGGCGTTCATCGGCCCCACGCCCGAACTGATCGAGCTCATGGGCGACAAGGTGCGGGCGCGCGCTTTCGTCGAGCGCGGCGGCTTTCCGGTGGCGCCCTCGGCGATCGAAGACGACGACCCCGCCACCTTCACCGAACGCGCACGCGCCGTGGGCTTTCCGCTGCTCATCAAGCCCGCAGCGGGCGGCGGTGGCAAAGGCATGCGCGTGGTGCGCGAGGCGGCCCAGCTCGCGTCCGAAATCGAGCGCGCGCGCAGCGAAGGCGCGCGCTACTTTGGCGACGGTCGTCTCTACGTCGAGCGCTTTGTCGAAAACCCGCGCCACATCGAGGTGCAGGTGCTGGGCGATACGCACGGCACGGTGGTGCACCTGTTCGAGCGCGAGTGTTCGGTGCAGCGCCGCTTCCAGAAAATCGTGGAAGAGTCGCCGTCGCCCGCACTCACCGAGGCGCAGCGCCAGGCCATTTGCGAGACGGCAGCGGGCATTGCGCGCAGCGCGGGCTATACCAACGCGGGCACGGTGGAGTTCATCTACGGCGGCGGCGAGTTCTTCTTTCTGGAGATGAACACCCGGCTGCAGGTGGAACACCCGGTGACCGAAGCGGTGCTCGGCATCGACCTGGTCGAACAGCAATTGCGCATCGCCGCGGGCGAAGCACTGGCTTTCTCGCAAGCCGATCTCCAGCCCAAGGGCCATGCGATCGAATTCCGCGTGTACGCCGAAGACGCGGCCGCTGGCTACCTGCCCACCACTGGGCCTGTGCTGATGCTGCGGGCGCCTGCGGGCGAGGGCGTGCGTGTGGACAGCGGCATTGCCGCCGGCCAGGACGTGACCGCCGCGTTCGACCCCATGCTCGCCAAGCTCATCGTCTGGGGCGACAGCCGTGCGCAGGCCATGGAGCGTGCCCACCAGGCCTTGCGCAACTACGTGCTGCTGGGCTGCAAGACCAACCTGGGCTTTCTGCAGCGGCTGCTGCAGCACCCGGCCTTCGCCGCCGGTGAAATCCACACCGGCTTTCTGGATGCCCACCCCGAAGTCGCCGCCGAGCCCGCGCTCGCACCCGCGACCACACAACAACTGCTGGCCACCGCCGCACTGGCCTGCCGGCCGGTGCGCGACGCGGCCGACGCCGTGCCGGCCTTGCACGCCGCCATGGGCGCCTGGAGAAACTGAACATGGCACACACATTTGCGCTCAACGGCGGCCAGCACGAAGTCTGGCTCGCGCGCGCGCCTTCCGGATACCTGTTGCACGTGGGCGAGCACAGCGTGGCCGTGGCCCTGGCCGCGCGTGGCGAGCACGTGCACGAACTGCTGGTGGGCGACCACAGCGAACGCATCTACCTGGCGGTGCGCGGCGACGAGGTGCATGTGCACCTCGATGGCCAGGCGCACACGCTGCGCTACACGCACAACCTGGAACGCTTCGCGGGCCAGGAACAAGACGAGGCCGAGGCCGTTTCACGCGCGCCCATGCCGGGCGCGGTAATCGCGGTGCATGTGCAAGAGGGCCAGACCGTGGAACGGGGTGAGGTGATGGTGGTGATTGAAAGCATGAAGATGGAAACCGCGATCTGCGCAGGGCACGCCGGGCGGGTGCAGAAACTGCACGTGGTGGCGGGCCAGACCTTTGACCGCGACGCGCTGCTGGTGACGCTGGAACGCGCGGAGGCCGCAGCATGAAGCGCATCGACTCCTTGATCAACACCGGCTCGGCCGACTTTCTGGCCAACCGCGCGCACAACCTGCGCCTGGCCGACGAACTGCGCCAGATGCAGCAGCAGGTGCGCCACCATCGGCCCGAACGCGACCTGCAGCGCCTGGCGCGCCAGAACAAGCTGTTCGTGCGCGACCGCATCCAGCGCCTGCTCGATCCGGGCACGCCGTTTCTGGAGCTGTCCACGCTGGCGGGCAACATGGAATACGACGGCGAGGTGCCCGGCGCAGGCATCGTCACCGGCATCGGCATCGTCTCGGGTCGCGAGGTGCTGATCCACGCGTCCGACGCCAGCGTGAAGGGCGGGGCCTGGTACCCGCTGTCGGTGAAGAAGATCGTGCGCGCGACCGACATCGCGGTGGAAAACCGCCTGCCCATGATCCACCTCTGCGACAGCGCCGGCGGCTTCCTGCCGCTGCAAGCCGAGCTGTTTGCCGACCGCCACAACGCCGGGCGCATCTTCCGCAACCAGTCCATCCTGTCCAAGATGGGTGTGCCGCAGGTGGCCATCGTGCTCGGCCATTGCACCGCAGGTGGCGCATACGTGCCGGCCCTGTCCGACTACAGCGTGATCGTGCGCGGCAACGGCGCGATCTTTCTCGGCGGCCCGCCGCTGGTGAAGGCCGCCACCGGCGAAGAAGTGAGCGCCGACGACCTGGGCGGCTGCGATGTGCACACCCGGCTTTCGGGCACGGCCGATTACCCGGCGGGCAACGAATTCGAGGCCATTGCCATCGCGCGCGACGTGGTCGCGCAGTGGCACCGCCCGGCCAAGGCGGCGGTCGAGTGGCAGGAACCCGAGGCGCCGCACTACGACCCGAAAGAGCTCTACGGCATCATCCCGCGCGACATCAAGGTGCAGTTCGACATGCGCGAAGTGATCGCCCGCATGGTCGACGCCAGCCGTTTCCACGAATACCAGCCGGCCTACGGCAGCACCCTGGTGTGCGGCTTTGCGCACCTGTGGGGCTACAAGATCGGCATCCTGGCCAACAACGGCGTGCTGCTCAATGAAAGCGCGCTCAAGGGTGCCCACTTCGTCGAGCTGTGCAACCAGAACCGCACGCCGCTGGTGTTTCTGCAGAACATCACCGGCTTCATGGTGGGACGCGACTACGAGCGCCGTGGCATCACCAAAGACGGCGCCAAGATGATCATGGCGGTGGCCGGTTCCGAAGTGCCCAAGTTCACCGTGATCTGCAACGGCTCGTTTGGTGCCGGCAACTACGGCATGTCGGGCCGCGCCTTCGACCCGCGCTTTCTCTTCATGTGGCCGCAAAGCCAGATCTCGGTGATGGGCGCCGAGCAGGCCGCCAATGTGCTGGTCGACGTGAAACTGCGCCAGCTCGCGCGCAGCGGCGAGACACTGGACGCCGCCGAGGTGGCGGCGATCCGGGAACCCGTGCTGGCCGACTACCGGCGCCAGTCGAGCGCGCTGTACTCCACCTCCCGTCTGTGGGACGACGGCATTCTCGACCCCACCGATACCCGCAACGCGCTCGGCATGGCGATCTCGGCCGCGCTCAACGTGCCGATCAAGGAGCCGGGTTATGGCGTCTTCCGCATGTGAGCCCGGCCCTGGCGGGCCACCCGTCACGCTGGATCTGCTCCGGCCAGGCGTCGCGGCGCTGACATTGCGCCGCCCGACCGAGCGCAACGTCATCACCCATGCCTGGGCCGACGCCATGCTGGCGCACTGCGCGAGCCTGCGGGCCGGCGCGGACATTGGCGTGGTGCTGCTGCGCGCACAAGGCCCGGCCTTCTGCGTCGGCGCCGACGTGCGCGAGATGGCGCGCCACCTCGACGACTTGCCCAACTACATCGGTGCCCTGATAGACCACGCACACGCGGCCATCGTGGCGCTGCAAACGCTGCCCATGCCGGTGG
>NZ_JBFJMY010000026.1:0-20314 GCF_041633695.1 Hydrogenophaga sp. | reverse complement strand
TGGTACTGGGCGAAGACCTGATGCGATTCGAGATCGACCGTGACGTCAAGGTCTTCGATGCACACCATTCGAAGGTCGATGTCGATCCCCGCTGAACGCTCTGCAGCTCCGATCGCGTCGGCATGATCTTCCACCGCCCATTCGCAGGGGCAAGCATCCTGGATCATGAACACGAACGCGCTCAAGACCGCCTTTTTCTCACGTCAAGCCAGGCGACAATTTATTGTTTGCATGGGGTCCGCCTGACTTCTTCATCTGCTGCGACTTCGGCGTCGAACGGGCCGCCACCGGTGCTGTTGTCGAGCAGTTCGTTTTGGCCAATATGGCACCCGACAAGGGCACCGGTTTGCATGCCCACGAAGCGCAGCAATTCCATACCGTCTGCACGCTCTAAGCCTAGGCACGCTCCATGCCTGCAGACCGGGAGACGCGGGTCGGGGTTTACTTCGCGAAGCGCCTGGAATCGTTTGCCAGCTTCAGCATCTTCTTCACCAAGAGCCCCATTGCCGTTTGCTTGTGGGTATTGATTGCCGTGTCGATCGGCTATTCGGCGGTCTCGGCGCGCAAGGCGAAGCGGCTAGCGGCTTGAGGATTTGGGCTGAGCGGGCAAGGTGCCAGGCTGGACACCGAAGCCCACAAATTGCCCCTGTTACAACGGGGCATGGCTTTGGCTGGTGCGCAAGTGTGCGGATCTAGGTTCGCAGCGGCGTTGTTCGCGTAACGGTGACGGGCAGTTGACGACCAGAACAAGTCATTTATCGAGGGGAAAGTGGACAACCCATTTGGACGAATATGACGATCCAGCGGTTCCTTCAAACGGCGAGCAGTGTTCTTGCTATTCGCAACGATCCCCATGAAAATCGTGGTCTTGATTCACCTTCCTACACGCCATGCCTGAAGATCCGTTGGAGCGCCTGCTTTCTCATTCGTCGTGGATGACCTGTTTGACGGACTTGCAGGCCGAGCGGGTGCGCCAAGCGATTTCGATCGTTTCTTTTGCAGCTGGCACCACGGTGTGCGCGCGGTCCACCCCCTCTGCACATTGGCTCGGTGTGATGGACGGCATGCTCAAGCTGGAGAACATATCCGAGGGCGGAAAGAGCAGCAGCTTTGCGAGCGTTCCTGCGGGCGCATGGTTCGGGGAAGGCGCGGTGCTCAAAGGTGAACTGAGGCCCTATGAGATCGTCGCCTTGCGCAACAGCCAGGTCGCATTCCTGCCGCGCGACAACTTTCTGAGCCTGCTGGAGGAAAGCCATCCCTTCGCTCTCTGGCTGATCGCGCACCTCAATGCGCGCCTGGGGCACTACGTGGCGCTTGTTCAAAACTTCCGCTTGGGAGACACCGTGGCGCAAGTGGCCTATAGCCTGTCCGGCCTGTTCAACCCAGCGCTGTTTCCCAATACGGAGCGGTGCATCACGATCTCCCAGGAAGAGCTGGGACGCCTTGCAGGTGTGTCACGCCAGGTGGCGAACCGGGCACTGCAGGAGCTGCAGGAGCGGGGCGCCATTCGCGTCAGCTACGGATCCATCGAGGTGATTGATCTCCACGTGTTGCAAGACTTGGCGCGCGAGGCTGCGTGAAGTGCTGGACGCCGCTCAGGCGTCCAACACTGGCCCAGACAGCCGCGTGATGGCATCGCGGCTACCCGCGATGTCCCGGAGTCGGAATTTCTGAATCTTGCCCGTGGCCGTCTTGGGCAAGGCATCGAACACCACGCGACGCGGGCACTTGAAGTGCGCCAGGTGGCTGCGGCAGAACGCGATCAATTCCATCTCACTGACCGCATCCGCGCCCGGCTTGAGCTCGACGAAGGCGCAAGGTACTTCGCCCCAGCGATCGTCCGGCTGGGCAACCACTGCGGCGAACAACACCGCCGGATGTCGATGCAAAACGTCTTCCACCTCCACCGACGAGATGTTTTCCCCGCCGGAAATGATGACGTCCTTGGACCGGTCCGTGATCTGGAGGTAGCCATCCGGATGCACGACAGCGATGTCGCCAGTGTGGAACCAGCCACCTTCGAAGGCTTTCCCGGTGGCACTGGGGTTCTTCAGATAGCCCTTCATGACGGTGTTGCCACGGATCATGATCTCGCCCGCCGTGGTGCCGTCGTGCGGCACTTCCAGCAGGGTCTGGGGATCGAGGACGCGCAGCGCTTCCAGGGCCGCAGCACGTACGCCCTGGCGGGCTTGCAGGCGGGCACGATCGGCCGCCGGCAAAGCGTTCCATTCAGGTTGTTGCACGCAGCTCACCGGCGTGCCCGAGATTTCGGTGATGCCATAGACGTGGTCCACGTCGAACCCCATGGCCGATATGGTTTGCAGGATCGTGGCAGGCGGTGGCGACCCGGCTGTAAGTATGCGAACCCGGCGCGGCAGGGGCTTGCGCTCTTCGGGTGTCGCGTTGGCGAGCATGGCCAACACCGTGGGGGCTGCGCAGAAGTGGTCCACGCCATGTTCGACGATCGCATCGAAGATGGTCTGCGCACTGACCTTGCGCAGGCACACGTGGGTGCCTGCGGCTGCGGTGATGGCCCAGGTGAAGCACCAACCGTTTGCATGGAACATCGGCAGAGTCCACAGATAAACCGGCGCTCGTGGAACGGCCCAATCGGTGAGCTGCAGCATGCTCATCAGGTAGGTGCTTCGATGGCTCGGAACCACACCTTTCGGGTCCCCGGTGGTTCCCGATGTGTAGTTCAACGCGATGGGGTCCCATTCGTCTATCGGCCAGATACCGTCGAAGTCTGGCTCTCCTTCAGCCAGGAGGGTCTCGTAGTTCAGTGCCGCGATTCCCGATTCGCCTTGTGTGGGCTGGTCATCGATCCGCACCACGAGGGGTGGCTGCTCCAGCAGCGCGATGGCGCGCTGCGCCACACCGGAGAACTCGCTGTCCACCAACAGAATCCGCGCTTCCCCGTGGCGCAGGATGAAGGCGATGCCTTCGGCGTCCAGCCGGCAGTTGATGGCGTTGAGCACCGCGCCAGACAGGGGGACGCCGAAATGCGCCTCCAGCATGGCAGGTGTGTTGGGCGCCAGAACGGAGACCGTGTCGCCGCGTTGCACGCCACGGCGCACCAGCGCGCTGGCCAGGCGATTGGCTCGCTCACGCGTTTGCGCCCAGGTCTGATTCAGCCCTGCATGCACCAGCGCGACCCGCTGGGGGTGCACTTGTGCACTGCGCTCCAGGAACCCAAGGGGCGTCAGTGGGACGTGGTTTGCTTCGACACGTTCCAGGCCTTGTCGATAGGGACTTCGGTCCATGCTGTTGTCTCCAATAATTTTTAGGTGTGGAAGGTGGTGAATGAATCCACACCTTCTCTGTGTGTGACCAGTGAGTTCTCGATGCGACTTGGATCGGCGTAGCCCAGGCTCATTCCACACACCACCATCTCCTGGTCGGGGATGGCGAGTTCGCAGGCAATGATTCGGTGGAACTTGGTGAAAGCCACCTGCGGACAGGTGTCGAGCGAGCGGGCCCGTGCGGCCACCATGACGCTCTGCAGAAACATCCCGTAGTCGATCAGGCTGCCCGCCTGCATGACCCGGTCGATCGTGAAGATCAGGCCAACAGGTGCGTCAAAGAATCGGTAGTTGCGCCCATGCTGCGCGTGCATGCGGGCCTTGTCCGTCTTCGAAATACCCAGTAGGCCGTACAGGTCCCACCCCACCTTGCGGCGGCGATCCAGGTAGGGCGAGACCCAGTCCAGCGGGTAGTAGGTGTAGGGTTCCTCCAGCGAGTGTGCCTGCGATGGGTTGTCGTCTACAACCGCGATCGCAGCGCTTAGCCGGTCTTTTGCCGAACCGGTGAGTACATGCACTCTCCATGGCTGGGTGTTCACGCCCGACGCGGCATGGCGTGCCACGTCCAGAATCGAAACGATGTCTTTCCTGTCCACCTCGGTGGGCAGAAAGGCGCGAATACTGCGTCGCGAAAAGACAGCCCAATCGACGGCGCTGCGCAGCAACGACGGTGAAATGGCTGGGGCGGGATCGAGACGGTTCATGGCGTGGACATCGGGCAGGGAATGTCGGGATGCTATCCGCGCCGGTCTTTCATGACTGTCGATCGAAAGACATTCACTCCATCGACGCCCATGTCGCCTTGAACGGACCGACTGCATCCGGTCGATTTCGGTCACACAGGCATCAGGTGTCACAGGCGGGAGAGCGCATTTCATTGGGTTGCGTTACGCGAATTGGTCCGCTCGGTACGGCAAATCCCCAGGGCCCTATCAACCAATCACCACCCCCGGCATACGCCACCCGGCGTACAGACGCCCCTCCGGGTCTTCCCTAGCATCCAGTTGTCCCCTGTGAACCGCCCGACTACGGGTGGCGCAGCGGCAAGAGTCACCCCCTCAACCGGATGTTTTTGGAATAACTGGAGAAGCCCCATGATGCAACGTCGATTTACCCTCAAAGCCCTGTCGGTGGCCGCCGCCCTGGGCGCACTGGGCCTGCCCGCCCACGCGGCAGACACCATCAAAGTCGGTGTGCTGCACAGCCTGTCGGGCACCATGGCGATTTCCGAAACCGTCTTGAAAGACGTGGCCCTGATGGCCATCGACGAGATCAACGCCAAGGGCGGCGTCATGGGCAAGAAGCTCGAACCCGTGGTGGTAGACCCCGCCTCCAACTGGCCGCTGTTCGCCGAAAAGGCCAAGCAGCTGATCGACCAGGACAAAGTGGCCGCCGTGTTCGGCTGCTGGACCAGCGTGTCCCGCAAGTCGGTGCTGCCGGTGTTCGAAGAAAAGAACGCCTTGTTGTTCTACCCGGTGCAGTACGAAGGCGAAGAGCTTTCCAAGAATGTGTTCTACACCGGTGCTGCGCCCAACCAGCAGGCCATTCCTGCGGTGGAATACCTGATGAGCAAAGACGGCGGTTCGGCCAAGCGCTTTGTGCTGCTGGGTACCGACTACGTCTACCCCCGCACCACCAACAAGATCCTGCGCGCTTTCCTGAAAGCCAAGGGCATCCCTGAGTCGGACATCATGGAGGAGTACACCCCCTTCGGCCATTCCGACTACCAGACCATCATTGCCAACATCAAGAAGTTCGCGTCCGAAGGCAAGAAGACGGCTGTGGTTTCGACCATCAACGGCGACTCCAACGTGCCGTTCTACAAAGAGCTGGGCAACGCCGGTCTGTCGGCCAAGAACGTGCCCGTGGTGGCTTTCTCGGTGGGTGAAGAAGAGCTGCGCGGTGTGGACACCAAGCCGCTGGTGGGCCACCTGGCCGCCTGGAACTACTTCATGTCGATCAAGAACCCGACCAACACCGCTTTCATCAAGCAGTGGAGCGATTACGCCAAGGCCAAGAACATCCCCGGCCACAAAGACAAGCCTTTGACCAACGACCCGATGGAAGCCACCTACATCGGCATCCACATGTGGGCGCAAGCGGTTGAAAAGGCCAAGAGCACCGACACCGACAAGGTGATCGCTGCCATGGCTGGCCAGACCTTCAAGGCACCGGGCGGTTTCATGTCCACCATGGACAAGGAAAACCACCACCTGCACAAGCCGGTCTTCATCGGTGAAATCAAGGCCGACGGCCAGTTCAACGTGGTGTGGAAGACGCCTGGCCCCGTGGTGGCCGATCCCTGGAGCGACTACATCGCCGAGAACAAGGGCAAGAAAAACGTCGCCATGGCGAAGTGATCGGGCGCTGAATGCGGCCCGGACGCCAAGCCGCACAGGCCTGCGTCCGGGCCGATGTCGTCGAAGCCCTGGCAACGGGGGTTCGGCGCAAACCATCCAACGAGCGGTGTGGTGCTGTGCGCCACGCCGAAGGTCTACCGCCAAGCGTTTGAGCCCACAACGCGTGAAGAAAGACGTACCCATGCGTCCCACCCTGAATCTCTGGTTGAAAGCGGGCCTGTGCGCCCTCTGGCTGCTGCTCGCCGTGCCGTCCCACGCGCTGACGTCCGCCGACGCTCTGCAACTGGTCACGGGCGATAGCGACCAACGCATCGCCACCCTGAACCGGCTGGCCTCGGCGAAAGACGAAAAAGCTGCGGCGCTGATCCGCGCGCTGGGCGAAGAGGCGGTGCGTGTGCAGGGCGAGCAGGTGCTGATCCTGCAAGGCGACACCGCCACCGACGCGGTCAGCGGTGCCCCGGTTTCTCTTGGCGACAGCGCCGAAGACGTGATGCTGAACAACCGCTTGCGCAGCGCGCTCGATACCGCGCTGGCCGGCATGGAGCTGGTGGACGGAGACCCCGCACGCCAACGCGAGGCTGCTCTGATCTTGCAGCGCGTGAGCTTTGACGAACCCGATGCGGCGCAACTGCCGCTGATGGAAAGCCTGCTGAAGGCCGATCTGGACGCCGACGCGCGCCAGACGCTGGAGCTGGCCCAGGCAGCGATTCTGCTGGCCAGCGAAGACCCCGCCCAACGGCTGCAAGCCGCGCAAAAACTGGGCGAGGCGCACAAGGCCATCGTGCGCCCGCTGCTGATGCAGCGCATCGAAACAGAAACCGATGAGCGGGTGAAGGCCGCGCTCAAGACTTCCTTGGCTGGGCTCGACCGCTCGCTGGCTTTCTCCAGCGCGCTGGCCGAGGCCTTTACCGGCGTGAGCCTGGGCAGCATCTTGCTGCTGGCGGCGCTGGGTCTGGCCATCACTTACGGCCTCATGGGCGTCATCAACATGGCGCACGGCGAGCTGATCATGATCGGCGCCTACGCCACTTGGCTGGTGCAGTCCTTCTTCCGCCAGGCCCTGCCCGAGTGGTTCGACTGGTACCTGCTGGCCGCCATGCCGCTGGCGTTTTTGGCCTCCGCGCTGGTGGGCGCGGTGATGGAGCGCACGGTGATCCGCTTCCTCTATGGCCGCCCACTGGAAACCTTGCTCGCCACCTGGGGCATCAGTCTGGTGTTGATGCAAGGCGTGCGCAGCATTTTTGGCGCACAGAACGTGGGTGTGGAAAACCCGAGCTGGATGAGCGGCAGCGTCACGCTGCTGGGCAACCTCACCCTGCCGTGGAATCGCATCGTCATCATCGCTTTCGCCATCGCCGTGCTGGTGGGTGTGACGCTGCTGATCAGCAAGACGCGCCTGGGTCTGTTCGTGCGCGGCGTCACGCAGAACCGGCCCATTGCCGCGTGCATGGGCGTGAACACCGCGCGCATCGATACCTATGCTTTTGCCCTGGGCTCGGGCATTGCCGGGCTGGCCGGTTGTGCCCTGAGCCAGATCGGCAACGTCGGGCCCGACCTGGGCCAGAACTACATCGTGGATTCGTTCATGGTGGTGGTGCTGGGCGGTGTGGGGCAGCTCGCCGGCACGGTATACGCCGCACTGGGCCTGGGCATTTTGAACAAACTGATCGAAGGCTGGGCCGGTGCCGTGCTGGCCAAGATCGCCGTGCTGGTGTTCATCATCGTCTTCATCCAGAAGCGTCCACAAGGTATTTTTGCGATGAAGGGAAGGGAAGCATGACCGCCGACAAAAATGCCGTTCGGGCTGAGCTTGTCGAAGCCCCGGCCCAGGTCTTGGTGAGCCCTTCGACAAGCTCAGGGCGAACGGAGCTTGTTTTGCCCAGCCGCGGCCCCTTGCTCACGCGCACCGGCTGGAGCACCTTTGTTGTGGCCCTGTTGGTGGTGTGCGCCCTGGCGCCCGCGCTCAATCTGCTGGTGCCCGAGAGCAGCGCTTTCCACCTGAGCGACTACATGGTCGGCCTGCTGGGCAAGATCATGTGCTACGCCATCTGTGCCCTGGCCATGGACCTGATCTGGGGCTACACCGGCATTCTGAGCCTGGGCCATGGCTTGTTTTTTGCGCTGGGTGGCTACGTGATGGGCATGTACCTCATGCGCCAGATCGGCACCGACGGCAACTACAAAAGCGATCTGCCCGACTTCATGGTGTTCCTGGACTGGAAGGAACTGCCCTGGCATTGGGCGCTGTCCGACAGCTTCATCGCCACCTTGCTGCTGATCGTGCTGGTGCCGGGTGTGGTGGCCTTTGTGTTTGGCTACTTCGCGTTCCGCTCGCGCATCAAAGGCGTGTATTTCTCCATCATCACGCAGGCGCTCACGTTCGCTGCGCTGCTGCTGTTCTTCCGCAACGAAACCGGTCTGGGTGGCAACAACGGCTTCACCGATTTCAAGCGCATCCTGGGCATGCCGCTGGCCACACAAGGCATGCGCATGACGCTGTTTGTCTTGACCGGTGTGAGCTTGCTGGGCTTTTTCCTGTGGGCACGCTGGCTGGTGAATTCCAAGTTCGGCCGCGTGCTGCAAGCGGTGCGCGACGCCGAAAGCCGGGTCATGTTCTGCGGCTACAACCCGCTGCCATACAAGCTCACCATCTGGACCATCTCGGCCGTGATGTGCGGCGTGGCCGGTGCCTTGTACGTGCCCCAGGTCGGCATCATCAACCCCGGTGAACTCAGCACCGCCAGCAGCATCGAGATCGCGGTCTGGGCGGCCGTGGGTGGGCGTGCCAGCCTGGTCGGTCCCATCGTGGGTGCCTTCATCGTCAACGGTGCCAAGAGCTGGCTCACCGTGGCCTTTCCCGAAGTCTGGCTGTATTTTCTGGGGGCGCTGTTCATCGCGGTCACGCTGTTCATGCCGCAGGGCGTGGTGGGCTTGGTGAAGAAGATGCGCGGGACCAAGCCCGATGCCAGCAGTCCACCCAGGGTGTCACCACAACCCGCGCCAGCGGCACAGAACGGAGGCCAGCCATGACCCCCGACTTGATGGAAGAGGGCGCTCAGCGCCTGGAGCAGGCACGGGCCGCGCAGGCCATGGGGCAGACCGAGTCCGGCGGCCGCCAGGCCGGGTTCTCGCGCCTGCACACACCGGGCGAGGTGGACATCACCCACGGCCGCATCCTGTACCTGGAAGACGTGCATGTGAGCTTCGATGGCTTCAAGGCCATCAACGGCTTGTCGCTGGACATTGCGCCGGGTGAGCTGCGCTGCATCATCGGCCCCAACGGCGCGGGCAAGACCACCATGATGGACATCATCACCGGCAAGACAAGGCCGGATTCGGGGCAGGTGTTTTTTGGCAGCACCATCGATTTGCTGCGCTACCGCGAACCGCAGATTGCGGCCATGGGCATTGGCCGCAAGTTCCAGAAGCCCACGGTTTTTGAACACCTGAGCGTGTTCGAAAACCTGGAGCTGGCGCTGGCCACAAACAAGGGCGTGCGCCACAGCATGGTGTTTCGCCTGACCGGCGCCGAAAAAGACCGCCTGGCCGAGGTGCTGACCACCATCCACCTGGCCGACAGCGCGGCCCGCCTTTCGGGCAACCTGAGCCACGGCCAGAAGCAGTGGCTGGAGATCGGCATGCTGCTGATGCAAGACCCCAAGCTCTTGCTGCTGGACGAACCCGTGGCCGGCATGACCGACGAAGAAACCGAACGCACGGCGCAACTTTTCCTCACGCTCAAGGGCAAGCATTCGCTGATGGTGGTGGAGCACGACATGAGTTTCATCCGCACGATTTCGGAGAAGGTGACGGTGTTGTGTGAGGGGTCTGTGTTGGCCGAGGGCACGCTCGATGAGGTGCAGGCCGACGAACGCGTGATCGAGGTTTATCTTGGCCGATGAGCTTTTGATTTCCGGTGGCTTGGTTTGGCCGGGTCTCGGCCCGGCGGCCGACTCACTTTCTTTTGCTTCGCCAAAAGAAAGTAAGCAAAGAAAAGGCGAGCCGGATGCGCCGTCCCTCCGCTGCGCTGCGGGCACACTGCGTTGCTCGGTCCGGGCGGGGTGCGCGCAAACTTGTCCGCTGCGCGGCCTTCGGACACGCGCGCCCCTTGATCCGCCCAGCCCTGCGCTACTCGCCAGCGCACGACGGCGCAGAGCAGATACGGGGACACGGTCGCCGGAAGGGAAGTCGGTCCCCGCATCCGTGCTTTGCCGTGTGGCCGGGCTGAGCAGCGCAGGGGCGCTCGGAAAAGAGGCGCGCATGTTTGAGGCGATAGCCGAGTTTGCGCGCCTCTCGAGCGAACCGAGCAGCGCAAGGAACCGCGCAGCGGCCCGGACTTCGGCTCGCCTTTCTTTTGCTCACTTTTCTTTGGCGAAGCAAAGAAAAGTGAGTCGGCCGCCGGGGCGAGACCCGGCACCTCACTCAAGCCCACACACAAGAGGAACACAGCATGAGCTTGCTTGAAGTCAAAGAAGTCAACCAGTACTACGGTGGCAGCCACATCCTGCGCAACGTCAGCCTCTCTGCCGAGCTGGGCAAAGTCACGGTGGTGCTGGGCCGCAACGGGGTGGGCAAGACCACGCTGCTCAAGTCGCTCATGGGGCTGGTGCCGATCAAGAGCGGCAGCGTCTCGCTCGATGGTGTGGACATCTCCAAAGCCACGCCCTACGAACGCGCCCGCCTGGGCGTGGGTTTTGTACCGCAGGGGCGCGAGATTTTTGGCCGGCTCACGGTGCTGGAAAACCTGGAAATGGGTTTGGCGACGAAGAAGGGCGGCACGCCGGTGCCGGGCGAGCTGTACGAGCTGTTTCCGGTGTTGAAAGAAATGCTGCACCGCCGGGGCGGCGATTTGTCGGGCGGGCAGCAGCAGCAACTGGCGATTGCACGGGCGCTGGCCGCCGGCCCGAAGTTGTTGATCCTGGACGAGCCGACCGAAGGCATTCAGCCCAACATCATCAAAGACATCGGCCGTGTCATCCGCATGCTCGCCGACCGCGGCAACATGGCCATCGTGCTGGTGGAGCAGTACTACGACTTTGCCGAAGCACTGGCCGACCGCTACCTGGTGATGGAGCGTGGCGAGGTGATTGCCCAGGGGCCGGGCAGCGAAATGGCCGACAAGGGCATACGCCAGCTGGTGGCGATTTGATGTGGATGCGCTTGCAAGCGCACCAAAGACATGGGCGCTGAAATTTGCACGGGGCTGGTATAGCAACAAGACCGGTGCGAACGGCTTCTGATGGCAAGAGCACCATGCGGCATGGTGCCCTTGCGCACTATTTGGGGGTGTTGACCGGTGGCTGTGGGGCGGGTGTTCGGTACAGCGGTTCGTACTGGGCCAGCAGACCTTCCTTGCTGGGCGCCTTGTAGCCGCCCGGCATGCTGATGCCGCCGGCGGTTCTGCCGTTTTTGAGCAGATCGCCCAGCCCGGCGTGGATGTCGGTGGTGCGAAAGTGCTCGCGCAGCGCTTGTACCGCTTCCAGCAAGGTTTCGCGATCGGGAATCTGCTCGGCGTAGCGCTGCAACACCAGGTAGGCCGATTCGATCAGCTTGGCGTTGCGGGTTTCTTCGCCGTGCTGCATCAGCTTTTTCACCGCCTCTTGCGGCTTGCCGTGCAGGCTCAAGGTCATGGCCTCTTCGGTGAGCTTGAGAATTTGCGTGTGGCTGGCGCGTATGCGCTGCGCGAAATCGGGCTGTTCGGTGACGACGCGGGCCAGCAACTCGGTCAGCGCCCGGCTGGTGGCGAAACGCCTGCCCAGGGTCTCGACGGTGTCCTCCATTTCGGTCAGGTGGATGGAGCGCGTGGCCAGTTGCGACATCAGGGCGAGCAGGTTGCAACCCGACTCGTAGTCGTAGTCGGCGTTCAGCACCTCATCGATCATGCGCCGCACCTCTTCGAGCACATGCGCGGTCTGGTGTTGCTGGATCAGGCTCAAGGCTTGTGCGGTGTCGGACAGGCGTTGCAGGCGCACCGAATCCGGGTTTTTTCCCACCAGACGCGTGAGGTCGTCGCAACAGCGGGTGAGGGCTTTGCGGTCGTTGTTGTCCAGGTGGGCAAACGCCATCAACACCAGCGCCTGCGGGTCGTACATCTTGGAGTCCAGACCGATGCGGGTGGCCCGTTCCAGCCGTTCCATGCCTTCTGCCCGGTCGCCTGTGTAGTAGGCCATCATGCCGTGTTTGAGCAGCCGGGGGATGGAGCCGGGCGTGAGCGTGGTGGCCATGCGGTAGGTGTCCATGGCCTTGTCGAAGTTGCCCATTTCGAACTGGGCGCGGCCCATCACGTCGTAGGCGTCGGCAAAACCCGGCTCGGCATCGATCAGGCTCTCCAGCGTATTGGACGCGCGCTGCGGGTGCCCGCCTTCGAGCTGTGCACGGGCCACGCCCAGGCGGGCCCAGGGCACGGTCTTGGCATCCACCACGGCCTGGTACATCTTCTGGGCGTCTTCGATGCGCCCGTTGCGCAGCATCAGCTCGGCACCTATGCGCGCGGCGTACAGCCAGTAGTTCCCCCGCGCCGCAAAGCGCTTGAGGCACAGGTTGGCGGCGGTGACGAAGTCCTCTTTTTCGATGGCGGTAAAAACGTCTTGCAACACGGCCTTGCGTTGGCGCGCCAGCTCGATGCGCTCCAGCAGCTTGCCTGCGGTGTGGGGTTTGAGCAGGTAGGCGTCGAGCGCGGCCTCGGCGGCCTCGGCCACCTTGGCGTAGGTGGCCTCGGCCGTCACCATGACGAACACGGTGTAGAACGGCAGCAACTGGTTGCGCCGCAAGTCGTCCAGCAGTTCCTGGCCCGAGCTTTCTTCGCGGTCGAACGATTGTTCGCAGATCACCACGTCGTAGCTGCTGAATTCCAGCTTGCGCCGCGCTTCCAGCACGCGCGAGCATTGCGTCACCGTGCCGACCCCGAGCTCGCGCAGCTGCGACACCAGAATCGAGCGAGAGGTGGGATTGCCGTCGATGACCAGGGCACGGGCATCGGCGTAATGGGAGGAAGGTGAAGCCATGCGGGGAGGGGGGCATTGGAACAAAAAAATGCCGTGCCTCGATTGTTTCGCCCTTCCTCGCCACTGAAGCGCCGAAATGGCAGGCAATGGCGCCGCTTTTGTCGCGGTCAGACCGCCCAGATGCGGGGCGGCGGTGCGTCCAGCCCCCAGGCTTTGGCGCGAAGTGCGCGCCAGACGCGCTGAAAATCGGCCATCAGCGGCTCCACCAAAGGCGCCAGGGCGCGCACCACCAGGGTTTGCGGGTTGGGGCAGGTCGCGGCGGCTTGCACCTCTGGTCCGCAGCCCGCCAGGGCGGCGCGCACGGTCTCCAGCAGTTGCTCGCTCCGGTCGCGGCCCAAGGGCGATCCGCTGGCCAGCACCAATGTGCCCAGGCAGCGCCGCCCCGCCAGCGCCAGCGGTGCGGCCATCAGGCGGCGGTCCTGGGCGTCTATGCAGGCCTGTTCCAGCCACAGGCCGGGAATCTCCAGGCGTTGGTGGAAACGGCCCGCATCAAAAGGCTTGTTGGCCGTGGGCAAGCCCAGGGCCGTCACGTCCCAGGCCAGCAATTCGGCGCCGGGCGCCAGCGTGGCACTCAGCCGGTTGTGGGCTTCGCAGCCGGCATAGGCAATGGCCTCCAGTGGCAACCATTCCAGGCGCGCGCCTGCGTCCAGCGTGAGGGCCACTTGTTGCGTGGTGCTCAAACCTTCGGAGGCGTAAAACCGGGTAGCGCCCGGCGTGCTCACCAGCGCATGTGCACCGGTGCCCACGTGCACTTGCACATCGAGCACATCACCCCCCACCAGCCCACCGGGGGGATGGACGATGACGTTGTGGCAGATGGCATCGCCCTCGGGGTACAGGCTTTTGAGTATGCGCAAGGGGCCATTGTGGTGGTGCTGCAGCACGGTGCGAGCACCGTCGCGGCGGTAGTTGAGTTCGAGTTGGGCGTGCCAGGGCATGCGGGGAGTTTAAGTGGGCGTGCGCGTTGCGTTGTTGCGCGCCGCGTGCAGCGGGATCAGCGCCGGTTCCAGAAGTCCCGGTGCGGTGCGGTCAGTGTGTCCACCAGTTCGGGAATGGGTCCTACCACCTCGATCGCCTTTTGCCCGCGTGCGATCACTTCGCGGCAGGGCAGCGACAAGGTGGGGTTTTCGGCGTGGTTGCCGGTGAGCGCGAGCAAGTCGGCTTCGCTCGCGCCGTAGACGATGCGCCCGATGTTGGCCCAGTACGCGGTGCCGGTGCACATGGCACAGGGCTCGAAGGTCGTCACCAGGGTGCAGCGGCCCAGGTACTCGCCAGGCCAGTTGTTGGCCGCGTGCCGCGCCAGGGTGGACTCGGCATGGTTCACCGTGTCGATATTGCCCTGCTCGGCCAACACCGTTTCACCATCGGGCGCCACCAGCAAGGCCCCGAACGGATGCCGGCCCATGGCGGCGGCACGTTGAGCCACGGTGTTGGCGTGGAGCAAGTGCCGGTGGATCTGATCAGGGTTCATGTGGTGCGCCAAGAAAGTGGAGTGAAGGGCAGTTGTCCAGGGACACCGCGGAACCGGCTCAGCCGGGCCGCAGGTGTCGTCCCCCCGCGAAGCAGGGGGGAAGCGCCGTCAGGCGCGCAGGGGGGTTAGCCCTGACTGCTGCGGTGCGCCCAGCCCGTGGTGTGCTTTTCGATCCAGCTGAACAGCTCGTACATGCCCATGGCCATGATGCCGACCACCAGCAGGCCACTGAACGCCAGGCCCATCTGCATGGACGAACCGGCCGAGATCAGCAGGTAGCCAATGCCTTCGTTCGAGGCTGTCATCTCCGACACCGTGGTGCCGACAAAGGCCAGCGTGATCGCGACCTTGAGCGAACCGAAGAAGTAGGGCATGGAGCGCGGCAGGCCGACTTTGGTCAGCACGTCCCAGCGCTTGGCACCCAGCACCCGCAGCACGTCTTCCAGCTCGGGCTCCATGGTGGCCAGGCCGGTGGCGATGTTGACCATGATCGGGAAGAAGGAAATCAGGAAAGCGGTGAGCACCGCCGGCCCCACGCCAATGCCGAACCACACCACCAGAATCGGCACAAAAGCGGCCTTGGGCAAGGCGTTGAAGGCGGTCATCAGCGGGTAGATGGCGGCATAGGCCAGGCGCGAACTGCCAATCAGAAAACCGCCCAGCACACCCACCACGATGGCGATGCCAAAGCCCGCCATGGTCACCCAGAAGGTGCGCCAGGCGTGGCCCAGGATGATGTACTTGAACTCCATCGTCTGTTCCCAGATGCGCGACGGGCTGGGGAAGATGAATTCCGACACGCCAAAGCCGCGCGTGATCGCTTCCCAGACCAGGATGATGGCCACCAGCAGGATGAAGGGCGACCAGCGTTCCAGTTGTTTGTTGTTCATGATGTGTGTCCTTCGAAGATTGACATGCGCAGCGAGTGAAGTGCCAAAGCCCAGAGTGCCGTGGAACGGCCCTTCGACAAGCTCAGGACGGGCCGCAGCTGTTGCCCCTTGGGGGATGGCCGTCAGGCCGGCGCGGAGGTGGCCCCTCTCATCGCGCCAATGTGTCCGCGCAGCTCGTGCACGATGTCGGAAAACGCTTTGGTGTAGGTGACTTCGAGGTCGCGCGAGCGCGGAATGGGAATGTCGCGCTGCACCACAAAACGCCCCGGGCTCTTGCTCATGCAGTACACGGAGTCGGCCAGGAACACCGATTCGCGCAGGTCGTGCGTGACCAGAATGACGTTGAAGCGCTGCGCCTCCCACAGGTCGCGCAGCGTGCACCAGAGTTCTTCGCGGGTGAAGGCGTCGAGCGCGCCGAAAGGCTCGTCCAGCAGCAGCATCTTGGGTTCGTGGATCAAGGCGCGGCAGATGCTGGCGCGCTGCTGCATGCCGCCCGACAGTTCCCATGGAAACTTGTTTTCCATGCCACCCAGACCCACGCTTTCCAGCAACCTGCTGGCGCGCTCCACGTATTCCTTGCGCCGGTCTTTGAAGCTGCTGCGGTAGGGCTCCACAATTTCCAGCGGCAGCAGCACGTTGTTGAGCGTGGTGCGCCACGGCAGCAGCGAAGGTGCCTGGAAAGCCATGCCCGAAATCTTCAGCGGCCCGGTCACTGGCTGTCCGTCGATCAGGATCCGGCCCCGGCTGGGCATTTTCAAGCCGGTGGCCAGTTTCATGAAGGTGGATTTTCCGCAACCCGAGGGGCCGACGATGGCAATGAATTCGCCTTGCTTGACCTTCAGGTTGATGTCTTCGACCGCGAAGCTGTTCTTGGCCAGCAGCTCATCGTTGTAGGCCAGCCAGACCTGGTCGAAGTCGACAAAGTTCGAGGCGTCGCCAGGCGCGGGTGCAGCGGTGGAGGTATCGGGCATGGTGTGATGGTCTCAAAAAAAGGCCAGCTCTCAGGCTGGCCTTTGCCGGTGTGGACACAGTGGCAGATCGCCTACCGCGTCGCCTACTTCTTGGCTGCGGGCAGTATGTTCAATTCGGCCGCTGTCGGCAACATGCTGCCGTTCCAGACGGCGGCTGGGTCGATCCGGGTCTTGGTGGCATAGGCGTCCGAGACCTGGCTGGCCATGAGGCTCAAGCGGCCGGGAACGACCTGGCCAAAACCTTCCTTGCGGGCGTCCGGGCTGGCCACCACGGATTCGATCGCCAGTTGCAGGCGCCGGGTCTCCAGCGCCACGTTGATGATGCCGTCGCGCGCCTTGACGAACTCGATCGCCGCCGCCGGATTCTGGATCACGTCTTTGGCGCCTTTGGTGAAGGCCTTGAGGAAGGCTTTCACCGCGTCCGGGTGCTCCGCCAGGAACTTGGGCGAGGCGATGATGGCGTTGCCGTACAGCTTCACGCCGTAGTCGGCATAGGGCATGACGACCACATCTTCGGCCTTGACGCCGCGCGCTTCCAGGTTGAGCAGGGAGGTGAAGCCAAAGCCGGTGATGGCGTCGATGTCGCCGCGCACCAGCATGGTCTCGCGCAGCGGTGGGTCCATGGCGGTCCAGGCCACGTTGGTCACGTTGTTGGCTTTCTGGAAGATCGGGAACGCCTTGCGCCCGGCGTCGAACACCGGAGCGCCGAGTTTTTTGCCACTCAGGTCGGCGGGCTTGGTGATGCCGGTCTTCTTGAGCGCCAGCACCGCCGCCGGGGTGTTGTTGTAGACCATCATCACGGCCACCGGCTTGTTGGGTGCGTCCGCGTTGTTGGCGTGGAACTCCATCAGCGCGGCCATGTCGGCAAAGCCCATGTCGTAGCTGCCAGACGCCACGCGCGTGACCGCGCCGCCCGAGCCGTTGCCCGAATCGACCGTCACGTCCAGGCCGGCTGCCTTGAAATAGCCCTTGGCTTCGGGCAGCAGAAACAGGGCGGCCGGGCCTTCAAAGCGCCAGTCGAGCTGGAATTTGATCGGGGTGCTCTGGGCGTGGGCGGTGCCCAGCGTGGCCACAGTGGCCAGGGCGGCCAAGGTGTGGAAGAAATGGCGCTTGTTCATGGATTCTCCGTTGAAAGAAGGGGGCAGATGGGCGGGAGCCGGGTCCGTGTACACAACACTCAGCAATAAGAGTGCCAACAAGCGTGGGATGGTGGCAAGCGGCGAAGAAAGCCGTGCCCACAGGTGCACAGAATGTGTATACACATTGTCGTGGGCGCGCCGAGTACCTGCATCCTGAATTACCCTGAATGGTGCGTTTTTCGGGTGGCGCACTCTTGTGGGGCGCGCCGCACCGGCGACCGGCGCTGCCCGTTGGGGGGGGCGCCAGCGGCCGATCCAGATTCTTAGCTCTGACCCGGCTTGGCGCCTGGGTTTGCCGAGGTCTGTGCCGCAGCCAGCGCCGTCATGTTGAGCACCCGCCGCACCGTGGCCGCCGGGTTCAGGATGTGCACGGGCGCTGCCGCACCGAGCAACATGGGGCCGACCGTGACACCGTGGCTGTTGGTGGTTTTCAACACGTTGAACAAGATGTTGGCCGAGTCCAGATTCGGGCAGATCAACAGGTTGGCAGGACCGGTGAGGGAGCCGCCCGAGAGGTAGCTCTCGCGGATGTCTTCGTTCAGGGCCGCATCGCCGTGCAGTTCGCCGTCGCATTCGATGTCGGGGTGCTGCGCCACAAACAGGTCGCGCGCCAGGCGCATTTTTTTCGCGGAAGGGCGGCGCGACGAGCCGTAGCTGGAGTGTGAGAGAAAGGCCACCTTGGGCGGGATGCCAAAGCGCTGCACCTGTTGCGCCGCCATGGCAGCGATCTCGGCCAGAACCTGGGCGCTGGGGTCCTCGTTGACGTAGGTGTCGGCGATGAAGATGGTCTTGTTGTCCGTCATCAAGGCGTTGAGCGTGGCAAAGCAGCTGGCTCCTTTCTTCTGGCCCAGGATGTTGTGCACGCGTTCCAGGTGCACTTCAAAGGTGCCCACCAGGCCGCACAACATGGCGTCGGCGTCGCCCAGCGAAACCATCAGCGCGGCGATGATGGTGTTGGAGCGGCGCACAGCGGCTTTGGCCATGTCGGGCGTGATGCCGTTGCGGCCCATGAGCTGGTGGTAGTGCTCCCAGTACACGCGAAAACGCGGGTCGTCTTCGGGGTTGACGTTTTCCACATCCACGCCCAGGCGGATGCGCAGGCCGGCTTTTTCGATGCGCGCGGCGATCACGGCGGGGCGCCCGATCAGGATCGGCCGCGCCAGACCTTCGTCCAGCGCCATCTGGGCCGCGCGCAGCGCGCGCTCGTCTTCGCCGTCGGCATAGGCCACGCGCTTGGCCGAGGGCGCGATGGCCTTGGCGGTGTTGAACACCGGTTGCATCAGCAAGCCGGTCTGGTAGACAAAGCGCGAGAGCTGCTGCCGGTAGACGTCCATGTCGGCGATGGGCCGGGTGGCGACGCCCGAATCGGCGGCGGCCTGCGCCACGGCGGGCGCGATTTTCAGGATCAGGCGGGAGTCGAAAGGCTTGGGGATCAGGTAGTCGGGGCCGAAGCTCAGGTCTTGCCCGGCATAGGCGCTGGCGACTTCGTCGCTGGTCTCGCTCTTGGCCAGATCGGCGATCTGGCGCACGCAGGCCAGTTTCATTTCTTCGGTGATGCGCGTGGCACCGCAGTCCAGTGCGCCCCGGAAGATGTAGGGGAAACACAGCACGTTGTTGACCTGGTTCGGGTAGTCCGAACGGCCGGTGGCGATGATGCAGTCGGGCCGCACCGATTTGGCCAGTTCCGGGCGGATTTCCGGCTCGGGGTTGGCCAGCGCCAGGATGATGGGCTTGTCCGCCATGCTCTTGACCATCTCGACCGTCATCACACCGGGCGCCGAGCAACCCAGGAACACGTCGGCTGCGTTCACCGCATCGGCCAGGGTACGGGCCTCGGTCTTCTGGGCGTAACGCGCCTTGGATTCGTCGTAACCGCCGGGGCGGCCTTCGTAGATCACGCCCTTGGAGTCGCAGACAAAAATGTGTTCGGGCTTCACGCCCAGGCCCACCATCACGTCCAGGCAGGCCAGTGCGGCGGCACCCGCACCCGAGACCGCCAGTTTCACGTCGCCAATGGCCTTGCCGACCAGTTCCAGGCCGTTGAGCAAGGCCGCCGCCGAGATGATGGCCGTGCCGTGCTGGTCGTCGTGGAACACCGGGATGCCCATGCGTTCGCGCAGTTTCTTCTCGATGTAGAAACACTCGGGGGCTTTGATGTCTTCGAGGTTGATGCCGCCCAGCGTGGGCTCCATGGCCGCGATCATCTCGATCAGTTTGTCGGGGTCGTTTTCCGCCAGTTCGATGTCGAACACGTCGATGCCGGCGAACTTCTTGAACAGGCAGCCCTTGCCCTCCATCACCGGCTTGGCCGCCAGCGGGCCGATATTGCCCAGACCCAGCACGGCCGTGCCGTTGGTGATGACGCCGACCAGGTTGCCGCGCGCGGTGTATTCGGCCGCCAGGGTGGGGTCGGCCTCGATGGCCAGGCAGGGATAGGCCACGCCGGGGGAGTAGGCCAGCGACAGGTCGCGCTGGTTGGACAGGGGTTTGGTGGGGGTGACGGAAATCTTGCCTCGAACGGGCGAGCGGTGGTATTCGAACGCGGCGTCGCGCAGCTCTTGTTCAGCGGGTGTCATGGTGTCTCCTTCGATCATTTTTCATTCTGACATGGACTTTGGGCCTGCTGTCAGAGGGAAAACCGGCAGCGCCGGTTCCTGAGGCGCGGCTTCAGGCGGTGGGCGTTTGCAGCAAGTCCAGCAGGGTGCGGGCCAGCACTTGGGTGGCCCGCCGCAGGTCTTCCAGGTCCAGGCGCTCGTCGGCACGTTTGGCGTGGGATTCGAGCACGGTGCGCGGGCCGGCGCCGTAGATCACGCCGGGAATGCCGCGCTCCACGTACAGGCGCACATCGGTGTACAGCGGTGTGCCCAGCGCGGGTATGGGTTCGCCAAAAACCGCCTCGCCGTGTTTTTGCAGGGCGTTCACCACCGGCGCGTTGCCGGGCAGGGGCTGCATGGCGCGCGAGAGCAGCATGCGGCGCACGCCCATCTGCAAGCGCTTGCCGCCACGCGGTGGCGCAAAGCTGGCGGCGGCGGTGGCGATGGTTTCGCGCAGCGCCGCTTCCACCTGCACCGGGTCTTCTTCCGGGATCATGCGCCGGTCCACCTTGAACACCACCTTGCCGGGAATCACATTGGTGTTGGTGCCGCCTTCGATCTGGCCCACGTTCAGGTACGGGTG
>NZ_JBFJMY010000025.1:0-20426 GCF_041633695.1 Hydrogenophaga sp. | reverse complement strand
GCGCTTGCGCAAGAAGGTGGTGGTTCCGGTGGAAGAAAAAGCCGAGTTCGTGCTCATGGGGGTCGGTTCGCAGGCGGTGCTGCTGATGGACCCGCGCACGCAGGTGGACCCGGTCCCGGGCGAGGAAAAGCCCTAGGAGCCGACGCCTTCTGCCGCGCAGGCTCCTAGGGACGCAGCCCAACCGGGCGCTGATGCCGCGGCTCAGTGGATGCTGGTTGGAGCGTCGTGGTGGGCGGACAGCGTGAAGCTGAAGGTGGCGCCCAGCCCCGGGCTGGTTGAGGCGGCTAAATCACCACCGTGGCGCTGCACGATGCGCCGCGAGGTGGCCAGACCAATGCCCAGGCCCCCGAATTCGTGCGGCATGTGCATGCGCTGGAAAGGCTGGAACAGCTTTTCCGCGTGGGCCATGTCAAAGCCCACGCCGTTGTCGCTCACGCAGTAGTGGGTCTGGTCGGCCTGCTCCCGGGTGTATACGCGGATGTGCGCCGCCTCCGTGTGCAGGGTGTATTTCCAGGCGTTGTGCAGCAGGTTCTGCAGCAAGGCGTCGATCAGCGGCCGATCGGCCAGCACATGGATGTCGGGCTGCACCTCCCAGGTCACGCGGCGGGCGGGGTCCTGGTTGGCCAGTTCTTCCAGCAAGCGGGTCGCCAACTGGCTGAGGTTGAACGGCTGGCGCTGGATTTCGCCACGGGCGTACTGGGAGAGTTTGAGCAGGCCGTCGATCAGCAGGCCCATTTTTTTGCTCGCGTCCTTGATGCGGTCCAGGTGCTGGCGGTTGTGCGCTTGCAGCTCGGGCAGGTCTTCTTGCAGGGCCTGTGCAAAGCCGTTGATCAGTCGCAGCGGTGAGCGCAGATCGTGCGCCACGGTGTAGGAATAGCTTTCCAGTTCCATGTACGCGGCCTTCAGTGCATGGGTGCGGTCCTGGATGCGCTGCTCCAGCGAGGCATTGAGCTTTTGAATTTCCTGTTCGGTGTGTTTTCTGGTCGAGATGTCTTGCGTCACACCGAAGGCCCGGATGGCGCGGCCGGTGTCGTCGCGCTCCATCTCGGCGCGCACGTTGAACCAGCGGACCAGCCCGTCCTGCGGTGATCGGTACACGGTGTTGTAGGGACGCACGCCGCGCACCGCCTGAAGCCATTCGTCTTGCACGCGCTGGCGGTCGTCGGGGTGGATCAAGGCCTTCAGTTGCTCGCCATTCCATTCGGGACCGGGTAACCCCAGCTTTTTATACGCGTCGCCCATGACCGAGAACCGACCGGTGGCGATGTCGCACTCCCAACTGGCAAACCCGGCCAGCGCCTGGGCCTGGCGCATCAGGCGTTCGTTGGTGCGCAAGGCTTCTTCGGCGGCTTTGCGCACACTGATGTCTTGCACCACGGCGATCAGGTAATGCGGGCTGCCGTCGGCCTTGCGTATCAGGTTCAGGTTCAGGTGCACCCAGACGGTGTGCCCGTCCTTGTGGATGTAGCGCTTGTCCAGGTGGTAGTGCGTGATCTCGCCCGCCAAAGTGCGCCGCAGCAAGGTCTCGTCCAGATCCACATCTTCGGGGTGCGTGAAATCGCGAAAGGTGAGTTGCCAGATTTCTTCGCGGGTGTAGCCGATCAATTTGCAATAGGTCTGGTTGACACGCAGCCAACTGCCATTGACCCGGTTGTGCGCCATGCCCGAAGCCGTGTGTTCAAAAGTGTCGTCGAGTTGCTCGCCGGTGGTCTTGAGCTGGTTCGCATAGGCCTGCAACTGGCGCGCGCGCCGTTGCATGAGGGCGATGGCGCCCACCACCAGCAACTGCGTCAAAAAATGCCAGAGGTTGAGCCAGAACGCCTCCATCGGATTGGCGATGGCCATGGAGAAGTAAGGACGGACCAAAAAGAAGTTGAGCACCACCATGCCCAACACCACGCTGAGCATGCCAGCCCGAAAGCCGCCATAAAGCGCGGCCAGCGTGGCGGCCATCGAGAAGGTGATGAAACGCCCGCCGGACTCGGCAGGCGCAAGCTGTATGCGCAGCCAGGCCGCACCCAGTGTCAGCAGAACCGCGACGGCATACCGGCTCCAGACGGGTGTCTGGTGGGGCTCATGTTGTAGCCACCGCTGCCAGAGGGCGGACAAAAACGCTGCGCCGGGCAGCGGTTGGGCGGACATAGACGACGGTTCTCCAAAAAATTGCACGCGCGTTCGGTTTCCTCCCGTTGTAGCAGAGAGCGTGCAAGTTGAGCACCGGAAGTGCCCCTAAGCGCGGGTGTATATCGTGGCTTTATCGACCAGACGGGTTACAGCGTGTGCAGGACCTGGGCAATGGTCTCGGCGGTTTCGCTCGGTTTTTCCATCGGGAACAGGTGTGTGCCTTCCACCATGCGCAGCCGATCGGGGTGGTCTTTTCCGACCAGCTTGTGCGTCATGTCCATGCCCACCTGGCGCATTTCCTGCGAATCGGTGCCGCCGATGAAGGCCACCGGGCACTTCAGCGGGTGGCTTCGCAGCAGGCGGTCCAGGTTGTGCGGCAGGGTGTTGTAAATGGCGGTCTCCACCTCGCGGTCGAAGCTGAGCACCCGCTGCGTGCCTTGCGGCGTGGTCTCGTCGTGGGTGCCGTGTTCGGCGTAATCGCGCAAGACCTCGGGTTCCCAGCGGGCAAAGGCTTTCTTGTGTTCAAAATGCGCCAGCACGGCGGCGGTGTCGGACCAGCTGTTGCGCCGTTGCCGGCTCACCCGGCCCGGCGAAACCGAACCCACGAGTTGCACGCGTTTGGCCAGTCCCAGTGTGCGGGCACGCCAGCCGCCCAGCACCGGCGAGTCCAGCAGCAACACCCCGCGCAGCGGGTGCCCGCCCAATACCGGGTGGCGGGCTGCGCACATCAGGCTCAGAAAGCCCCCCAGTGAATGCCCCACCAGCCAGGCGGGTTCGCCGTGCGCCTCGATTTCGGGGGCGGCGAAGTCGGCCAGCTGCTGCACCAGATGGGGCCAGTTGCTGGTGACCGGGTAACGCGGGTCGTGGCCGAACTTGTCGATCGCCCGCACGTGGAAACCGCGCGCGCGCAGCGAGCGAAACAACACCCCGTAGGTGCTGGCGGCAAAGCTGTTGCCGTGGGAAAAAATGATCAAGGACATAGATGGGTGTGGGGCGCGCGGAGCAGGCCCAGAGAGCCGACGTTTCTTCTGCCGCGCAGGCGCCTGGGCTCAGATCAGTTTTTCCTTGGGGTTGGTGATTTTCCTGAGTGGCTGGCTGCGCGCACTGGCGCAGAGCAGGGGCACCTCGGTGTGGCTGCCATCCCAGGTCGGGTCTTCGATGCTGTCGAACACTTCGCGCAACTTTTCGCCCCAGGTGCCGTGCACCATGCGGTAGTAGGGATTGTTCTCGTCGATGCAGGTGATCTTGTCGGTCGTCAGCTGATCCGCTTCGTAGACCGCCATGTCCAGCGGCAAGCCCACCGAGAGGTTGGACTTGAGGGTCGAGTCCATCGAGACCAGCACGCATTTGGCGGCCTCGTCCAGCGGCGTCTCGGGCGTGATGACGCGGTCCAGCACCGGTTTGCCGTACTTGGATTCGCCGATCTGGAAGAACGGCGATTCGGCGGTGGCTTCGATGAAGTTGCCGGCCGAATAGACCTGGAACAGGCGCATGCCTTCGCCCTGTACCTGGCCACCAAAAATCATGGAGACGTTGAAGTCCACGCCCGCGCGTTTGAGCGCCTCGCCATCGCGTTCGTACACGTGGCGCACGGCCGAGCCCAGGACGCGCGCGGCGTCGAACATGCTTTTGGCGTTCCAGATCGTGATGGCGCTGTCGTTTTCCGGGTCTTGCAGGTGTTCGACCTGCAGGATCTCGCGCACCGACTGGGCGATGCTGAGATTGCCCGCCGAGAGCAGGCACATGAAGCGCTCGCCCGGCTTTTCGTAGACGATCATCTTGCGGAAGGTGCCGACCTGATCCAGGCCCGCGTTGGTGCGCGAGTCCGACAGGAAGACCATGCCGGCCCGGAGTTTGACGGCGACGCAGTAAGTCATGGGGTTTCAGCGAGTTTTTTGAGTCGGTAAATCTGTTCCAGCGCGTCGCGCGGGCTCAGGGTGTCGGGGTCGAGTGCGGCGAGCGCCGATTGCAGCGGGTGCGGCGCGCTCTCGGGGGGCGCCGGTGGTGGCGCAAACAGGTCGATCTGGGGTCGGTTCTGTTCGCTTTGCGCTTCCAGCGCGGCCAGCGCGTGGCTGGCGTGTTGCACCACGGTGTTGGGCACGCCCGCCAGCCGTGCCACCTGGATGCCGTAGCTGCGGCTGGCCGGGCCGGGCTCTATCTGGTGCAGGAACACGATGCCGCCTTTGTGGCCGTTGCCAGAGCCGTGTTCGGCCGCGCTCACATGCACGTTCACCGCCGCGTGGTGGCTGGCGGGGAACTCGGTGAGTTCGAAGTAGTGGGTGGCGAACAGGGTGAAGGCTTTGGCCTTGTCGTGCAAATGGGTGGCGATGCCGCCGGCCAGCGCCAGCCCGTCGAAGGTGGAGGTGCCGCGCCCGATCTCGTCCATCAGCACCAGGCTGTTGGGTGTGGCTGCGTGCAGGATTTGTGCCGCCTCGGTCATCTCGACCATGAAGGTGGACTGGGCGTTGGCCAGGTCGTCGGCGGCGCCGATGCGGGTGTGGATGGCGTCGATGGGGCCGAGCCGACAAGCCTGCGCCGGCACGTAACTGCCCATGCTGGCCAGCAGCACGATCACCGCGACCTGGCGCATATAGGTGCTCTTGCCGCCCATGTTGGGGCCGGTGATGACTTGCATGCGCTGCTTGGGGCCGAGCACGGTGTCGTTGGCCATGAAGCTGGCGCCGCTGGTTTCTTCCAGCCGGGCCTGCACCACCGGGTGGCGGCCGCCCCGGATGTCGATGCAGGGCTGGGCGCTGAACTCGGGTGCGCACCAGTCGAGCGTGAGCGAGCGCTCGGCCAGCGCACACAGCGCGTCCAGCGCGGCCATGGCGCGGGCCAGGCGGGTGAGTGGCTCCAGAAAGTGTTGCAGTTCGTCCAGCAGCTGTTCGAACAGCCATTTTTCGCGCGCCAGGGCGCGCTCTTGCGCCGACAACGCCTTGTCTTCAAAGGTCTTGAGTTCGGGCGTGATGAAGCGCTCGGCGTTCTTCAGCGTCTGGCGGCGGCGGTAGTCTTCGGGCACGCGGTCGAGCTGGCCTTGCGTGACTTCGATGTAGAAGCCGTGCACCTTGTTGTATTGCACCCGCAGGTTGGCGATGCCGCTGCGTGCGCGTTCACGGGCTTCCAGGTCGATCAGAAAACTGTCGCAATTGGTCTGGATGGCGCGCAGCTCGTCCAGCTCGGCGTCCAGGCCATGGGCGATCACGCCGCCGTCGCGCACCAGGGCGGCGGGTTCGGGCAGCAGGCTGGCCTGCAGCCGTTCGATGCTGGCGGGCGGCGGCACCAGGTCTTGCGCGATCTGCTCCAGCAGCGCCACACCCGCCACGCCGCCTGCGCGCAGGCTTTGCGCGAGCTGGGCCGAGCGCTCCAGCGTCTGGCCCAGGCCCACGAGTTCGCGCGGGCGCACCTGGCGCAGCGCGGTGCGGGCCGTGATGCGTTCCACGTCGCTGGCACCCTTGAGTTGTTGGCGCAGGGTTTTGTACAGGCCGCCGCGCAAAGTGGTGATGGCGGCGAGCCGGGCACGGGCCTGGTCGCGCTCGCGCCGGGGTTCCAGCAGCCAGGTGCGCAGGGTGCGGCTGCCCATGCCGCTGCAGCACACGTCGAGCAGCGAGAACAGGGTCGGGCTGGATTCGCCGCGCAAGGTCTGCGTGAGTTCGAGGTTGCGGCGCGTGGCCATGGGCAGGTCGAGCAAGGCGTCGGCGCGCGCCACTTGCAGGCTTTTCACGTGCGGCAGCGCGCGGCCCTGGGTGTGTTCGGCGTAGTCGAGCAGGGCCGAGGCGGCGGCGTGTGCGTCGCTCAGGTGTTGCGCGTCCCACGCCGCCAGGCTGGCCGTCTGCAGTTGTTCGCGCAAGCGGCGCTCGCCCAGCGCCGGATCAAAAGCCCAGGCCGGTCGCAGCACCAGACTCAGGCGGGTGCCCGCCGGGCCGGGCGTGGCGGCCAGGGCCGTCACGTGTTTTTCAAAAGCCGGGGTGACTTCGGCGCTGTACAGCAGTTCGCTGGGGCCGATCCGCCCCACCCAGTCGGCCAGTTCGTCGCCGCTGCATTGCGCCAGGTGCACCGTGCCCTGGGTCACCGACATCCAGGCCAGGCCGCAGCCGGTGCGCGCGCCCTGGTGTACCACCATGAGCAGGGCCTCGGACTTGTCCGACAGCAGCTCGGTATCGGTCAGGGTGCCGGGTGTGACCACGCGCACCACCTTGCGCTCCACCGGGCCTTTGGCGGTGGCCACGTCGCCCACTTGTTCGCACAGCGCGACCGACTCGCCCAGGCGGATCAGGCGCGAGAGGTAGGTGTCGAGCGCATGAAAGGGCACGCCGCACATGACCACCGGCTGGCCCGCCGACTGGCCGCGCTGGGTCAGCGTCACGTCCATCAGGCGCGCGGCCTTCTCGGCGTCGCCAAAGAACAGCTCGTAGAAATCCCCCATGCGGTAGAACACCAGCGTGTCCGGGTACTCGGCCTTGATGGCCAGGTACTGCTGCATCATGGGGGTGTGAGGACTGGCCTGGTCGGTCATAAGGGGGTGGATCGCCTTCGCTGGGGTGGGAGTTGGGCGGGCCATTCACCGTGTGTGATCTTGACCGCCAGCGGTATTGTCCACTGTAGCGGTTGGCGGCCCGGTCATCGGCCCCCAGGAACCCCTGGCCGCAGCGCTTTGTGGGTCTGAACAGGCGGATCAACCGCGCAAGGGTTGACAGGGGGCAAAGGCCTATGTTTTGATGCCCGAGAACTTTTCGTAACAGATTGCTCCATGCCGCACCCGTTTTGAGGGAGAACGGGTTCACCTTTGTGTGACATATGCCTGCATGACGAGGTGGTTTGGCGACAAAATCCGGGCCCTGACCGGGCTTTGGACGCCGCACACACCAGAGCACCGCCACCGGTCAGCCCTCTTTGGGCGCCACCACACCGCCGCCGCTTGCTTTGCAGGCCCGCACCGCACAGCAACGACACACCGAGCCCTCGTGCCCGGTCCTGCCGTCAAAACCCAAATCATCAGGGATCGCCATGAAATCCGCAGAAGCCTATCTTCGCCGCCAATACCTTTGCTTGTTGCGCCGTTGCGCCTGGAACCAGGCCTTGAACACCTTCGTCGGCGTGGTGGCCGCCATACACGGCGTTGCGGCGTCGGCGCAGGCCATCGTGGTGGACGGGCGCACGCAGACCCAGGTTTCGGTAAATGGAGCGGTGACGGACGTCAGTACCCAGACGGTGCGCGGGCCCACCGGTTTCAATTCGTTTTCGCGCTTCAACGTGGAGAGCGCCACCACGGTGAACCTGCACCTGCCCGACCAGACCCGCAACCTGCTCAACCTGGTGCACGACGAGCAGTCCAGTATCCACGGCATGGTCAACGCCTACCAGGACGGCCATATCGGCGGCAACGTGTTCTTTCTCAACCCGCACGGCATCGTGGTGGGCAAACAGGGCGTGCTCAATGTGGGCAGCCTGACGCTGGCCACGCCCACACCCGCCTTCATGAACGAATTGGTGGCGCCGGGTGGCGAGATCGGCCAGGCGGCGACCGACCAGGCGCTGGCGGGCAGCATGCCTTTGAGCGAGAGCGGTCTGGTGCGGGTGCAGGGGCGCATCAACGCGACCGAGGCGGTCACGCTGGCCGGGGGCTCGGTGGACGTGGCGACCGGTGCGCAGGTGCTGGCGGGCGCCCGGGCCCGGGTGGCGTTTGCCGAGCTGGTGAATGTACAAGGCGTGGCGCCGGCGGCGGCGGTGCAGGTGGACGGCGGTGTGATCCGCATCGTGGCGGCGCAAGACGTGGCGGTGGCCGGGCAGGTGTCTGCCGATGGCCTGGCCAGCGGGGGCGACGGGGGATCGGTGCGCGTGATGGCCGAGCGCAATGCCGACCTGCAAGCCGGTGCCGTGGTGTCGGCCAACGCGGGCGACAGCGGCGACGGTGGTTTCGTCGAGTTCTCGGCCCAGCACACCGTGAACCTGGCGGGCGGCAGCCTGCAGGCGCGTGCCCCGCAAGGCGTGGCCGGTGCCGTGCTGATCGACCCGGCCAACCTGAACATCGGCAGCGACTTGCTGCGCAGCACCGGTGGCAACACCAGCAGCGATGGCGTGAGCTGGGACGCGGGCAGCCTGACGCTGGAAGCGAACCAGAACCTCAGCGTGGCCGATGGCGTGGTGGTCTCCACGCGCGATGTCGCGGGCGGCAGCCGCAACGACCACATCAACGGAGCTTCGCAGGGCGCCTCGGGCGCGCTCACGCTCAAGGCCGCACACATCGCGCTGGGCGACGGTGCCATGCTGCTGGCGCAAGGCGATGCCAACCACGCCGGTGGTGACGTGAAGGTATTGGCCACCGACATCAACGCCGTGGGCGCCAGCCGCAACGCGGACGCCAGCATCCTGGCCAAGCATGCCGTGGTCAAAGGGCGCGACGTGACGATCGCCGCCACGGCCGACACCTCGCTCATCGCCCAGGTGCTGGAGGCGAATCCGGCCATCAGCGCGGCCGATGCACAAAGCTATTTGAGCTCGGAGCTGGACGACCTTTCCGACGGCCCCGGCGGCGAGTACCTGGCCATCAAGACCACGGCCACGGCCAAAACCGAATGGCTGGGCAGCACGGTGCAAGCCAGTGGCGAGGTGAACATCTCGGCCCAAGCCGGCGCGCGCGCCGGGTTCGAGAAAAAGGCCACCGCCACGGTGCTGGTGGGCGACCACGTACCCGCTGCCGGCCCCACCGTGGCCAGCCACATCAGCGGCCAGAAGGTGAACATCTCCAGCCAGAGCGACACCTCGCTCACCTTCAATGTGCTGGGCAAAGCCCTGCGCCTGGCCGACCAGAGTTGGTTGCCCGACCCGGACAGCGGCACGGTGCAGTTGCTCGACGACCAGCTGTTCGATTTCAGCGGCGTGCCGCTGGTGGCCTTGTCCGAGTCCCGCGCCAAGACCAATGTGTCCGGTGCCAGCGTGGTGCAAGCGGTCGATTCCCTGGACATCAGCGCCGAAGCGGTGTCGGTGGCCAGCCCCAGCTTCGCCAGTCCGCTCCTGTTCTCGGCCGCCTGGGGTGAATCCACCGCCGTCGCCGAAACCTGGGTGGAGGGCAGCAGCGCCTTGCGCTCGGGCGGCAAGACCACGGTGAAGGCCGGTTCCGATGTGGAGATGGAGGTCACCGCGACGGTGAACTCCGTCAACAAACCGGTAGACGCCACCTTCGCACGCGGCAAGAACAGCATCACCACCCGGGCCGTGGTGGGCGACCAGACCAGCACCGTCGCCGGTGAACTGGAGCTGCTGGCCACCACCGAGTCCGAGCTGTCCGTGGTGGCGGAATCCAAGAACGCCGGCGGCAGCGGTGTCGGTCTGGCGGTGGCGGTGAACGTGTCCGATACCGAGACCACCGCCACCCTGGGTGGCGACGTGACCACGAACACGGGCGACGTGAAAGTGGCCGCCACGACCGACATTTCGCAGAACAACACCAGCGCCAACGCCGCGACCCTGGGCAATCCGAGCAGCCTGTCGGCCAAGATCACCAATTTCAAAGCCGGCATCCAGCGCAACGTGGTCGGCTCGGTGCTGGGCGCCACCGGCCTGATGAAGCAGGGCACGGCGGACAAGCTCACGCAGTTCATGTTCCCCGGCATCAAGGAAGGCAAGTTCAACGCCTCGGGTGCCGTGACCTACAGCGACTCGACCAACACCGCCAACGCCAGCATTGCCAACCAGGCCAGCGTGAAATCCGCCGGCCGGGTAGACGTGTTGGCCCACATCACCGACCGGCCCTCGGCCAGTGTGGGCGCCAAGTCCACCTCCACCGGCACCGCCATCGGCGGCTCGGCGGTGGTGGCGGATTTCGCCAACCACGCCCACGCCACCATCGGCAACCAGGCCGTGGTGGACGCGCAAAGCGGCCTGCGGGTGGACGCACAAACCCTGGTGCCCTATCCGTGGCAGATCGACTGGAGTTCGCCGGAAGTCATCCTCGAACACCTGCAGGGCAGCATCCTCGATCTGCTGCTGACCTCGTACGCGATCAATTCGGCCAAAGGCAAAGAAGGCCTGGGTCTGGCGGTGGCGGTGAGCGTGCTGGGCATGGACAACAAGTCCAAGGCCGAGATTGGCGAGGGTGCGCGCATCAACACGCGCTACACCCAGGCGCTGGAGCCCGCGCTCGATCTGAGCCAGCAGGCGGTGAACGTGTACGCCAAGAACGAGGTCAACAGCGTCAACGCCGTGGGCATCTTGTCCAAGAAGTTTCTCGGCTCCAGCGGTGGCAAGGCCGCCGTGGGCGGCTCGGGCAATTTCCTCAACATCGACGGTGAGGCCGTGGCCGGCATCCGCGACGGCGCCGATGTGCGCGCGGTGCAAGACGTGGATGTGAAAGCCGAATCCGTCAGCCAGTTGATCACGGTGACGGAAGCCGGTGGCAGCTCCGACAAGGTCGGTCTGGAAGGCGCACTGTCGGCCAATACCGTGCACACCGACACCGTGGCCTATATCGACGACAAGGCCCGCGTCGAAGCCGGCGGGAACGTCCAGGTGGAAGCGGTGGGCGATCTGGAAATGGTCTCGGTGGCCGGTGGTGTGGTCGCCACCAAAGGCCCGGTGGGCATTGGCATGTCGGTCTCGCTCAACACGGTGGAGAGCCAGGTGGCGGCCTATATCGGCAACCACGATCCGCTGAACGACACCGCACCCGCCACCGGCGTGGTGCGCAGCGGCGGCGATCTCGCGGTCAAGGCCAAGGCCTACACGGAAATCGGTGCCTATTCGGTGGCCGGTGCGCTGGCCACACAGAGCAGCGCCCAGACCACCGCACCCAGCGACGCGGGCGAAACCCAGGACGGCTCGGGCAGTGCCGCCGGGGGCAGCGCGGGCAAGGGCAAGTTCGGCATCGCCATGTCGGGCGACGCTTCGGTGAACGACATCCAGGCCGATACCCTGGCCTACGTGGCCGATGGTGTGCAGGTGCAGCAGGCGCGCCACGCCACGCTGGACGCCCACAACACGCTGGCCATCAACGCGCTGGCGGGCGCGGTCAGCATTTCCACGCAGCCAGACGGCAACGGCCTGGCCGGGTCGTATGCGCAAAACAGTTTGGCGGGCAACACCGCCGCCTATATCGACAACGCCAGCCTGACCCAGGCCGGGGACCTGAACCTGAAGGCCGAAGTCTCCGGCAATATCAAGACCTTGTCGGCCAGCGTGGCCGGCGCCAAGGGCAAGGCCGGCGTGGCCGGTTCGGTGTCGATCAACGACATCGGCAACCAGACCCAGGCCTATGTGGTGAACACCACGCTGAGCGGCGTGAACAACGCCAGCATCCGCGCGTACGACCACTCCGGCATCCAGTCGGTGGCCGGTGCGCTGGCCTTTGGTGGCAAGGCGGGCGTGGGCCTGTCGTTTGCCTTGAATAAGCTGCACAACAAGACCCTGGCCCATGTCGACGATTCGGACCTGGAAGCCGCCGGCACCCTGAACCTGTCGGCCGAGACCGACAACAGCATCGACACCATCACGGCCGCTTTGGGTCTGAGCAAGGGCACCATGGCCGCCGCCGGATCGGTGTCGATCAACACGATCGAGAACGAGACCCGGGCCTACGTGTCGGGCAAGAAAACGGCAGCGGGCCTGGACGCCCATGGCGGCGTCGCCATCGACGCCCAGGACCAGTCGAACATCTTCGCGGTGAGCGGCAGCATTGGCGCCAGCGCCGGCAAGACCGGTGTGGGCGCCGCAGTGGCGTGGAGTGAGGTGAACAACACGGTGGAAGCGGGTGTGCGCGACGGCGCCGATGTGGCGGCCAGCGCCGGTGGCGTGGCGGTCAAGGCCACCGCCAACACCGAAGTCGAAGCCATTGCCGCCGCCGGCAGCCTGGGCGACAAGGTCGCGGTTGCGGGTTCCTTCTCCGCGGTGCAGACCGAGAACACGGTGAGCGCGCAGGTGAACGCAGCCCGCGTGCAAGCGCGCGACCAGGTCGAGCTGGCCGCCAGCGACACCGCACGGCTCAATTCCACCGCCGGGAGCGCAGCGCTTTCGGGTGGTGCTGCTGCGGTGGGCATTGCCGCCGCTTACAACGTGATCGAAAACCGGACCGAGGCCAGTGCGACCGACGCCCAGCTGAGCGGCGCGGGCGTGCAGATCAAGGCCAACGAAGACGCCGACATCCGCAGCATCGCGGTGGGCGGCAGTGGTGGCGCCAAGGTGGCGGTGGCGGGCTCGCTGGGCATCAACCAGATCGACAACACCACCCTCGCATCGGCCACGCGGTCGAGCTTGAACAGCACCGGTGGCGACACCCAGCTGCTGGCGCGCGACAGCTCGGAGATTCTGTCCATCACAGGCGCAGCGGCGGTGGGTGGCAATGGCGCGGTGGGCGCGGCGGGTTCCTACAACCGCATCGGCGGCGACGTGAAGGCCGAAATCAGCGGCGGCACGGCGGCGGGCGAGCAGGTGCTGGTGCAAGCCCAACGTGCGGCCACGCTCGATGTCTGGGCGATCTCGGGCTCCGGCGCGGGAACCGCCGGTTTTGCCGGCTCCATCGCCTTGAACGACGCGGGTGGCAGCACCACCGCGCGCGTGGCCGATGGCGCCCATGTGAACGCCAGTGGCAATGTGCTGGTGGCGGCGCAGGCCGACGACAAGATCGCGTCCAAGGCCGGAGCGGTGGGCCTGGGTGGCTCGCTGGGCGCGGCGGGCGGTATCGCCTTCAACGATTTGCACGCCAGCACGCTGGCCGAGGTGACGGGCGCGAACACGCAAGTCAGCGCCTTGGGCCAGGGCGCTGCGCTGCAGGTGGACGCGGGTGCGCTGAAGACCACAGGCGAGCTCCAAGACCGCCGAGAAAAAGACAGCGTGCGCGGTGTTGCCGTGCTGGCATCGTCCACCGCCGAGGTGGAGAACGCCGCGCTGAGCGCCGCAGGCGGCGGCAGTGCCGCCGTGGCGGCCACGGTCAGCGTGGCCATGGTGGGCGGCAGCACCACGGCGCAGCTGAGCGACGGCGCCCGGCTGAACACCGCATTTGGCGGTGCCGAACAAGCAGCGCGTGTGGCGGCCTACCACCACGACAAGATCGTGTCGGGCACCGGTGGCGCGGCCATTGGCGGCGATGCCGGTGTGGGCGGCGCGGCCGACACAGCGGTGGTGTCGCACAACACCACGGCACGTGTGCAGGATGCGCGGGCGCAAGCGACCAAAGCCGTGGCGCTGGACGCGGGTTCCAGCACCGACATCACACAAGGGGTGATCGCCGTCGGTGGTGGCACCTACGCGGGCCTGGCCGGTACCGTGGGCGTGGTCTTGCTCGATGGCAGCACGCAGGCCTTGGCCGAAAACGCGCGGCTGGATTCCCAAGGCAGCCTGAAGGTGCAGGCGCGCTCCGATACCGACGTGGACCTGAAAGCCGGTGCACTCGCGGTCAGCGGTGCGGCCGGTGTCGGCATCACGGCAGCGGTCACGGTGGCCGAGCAGAACACGCAGGCCCGCGTCAGCGGCAGCAGCGCGTTGAACGCCAATGGCAACACCCTGGTGAACGCGGCTTCCGATTTCAAACAGCACGACTACGCCTACACCGCCGCGGCGGCTGGCGGCGCAGGCATTGCGGGCACCGTGAACGTGGTGGTGCTCAAAGGCAGCACCGATGCGGTGGTGGGCGCAGGCGTCGGCATCAACGCCGACAACGCCTACGGCGGCGCCGAGCAGGACGTGCACGTCACGGCCAGCGACCGCTCCCAGGTCGACAACAAGGTCGGCAGCCTCGGCATTGGCCTGGGTGGCGCCGGTGTGGGTGCGGTGGCCGACGTGGTGCTGGTGCACAACGGTGCTTCGGCCCGTGTGGACAGCGGTGCCAGCATCACCGCCGACCGACACATCCGCATCGCCGCCGATGCGACGCGCGATGTGAACTCGATTTCGACCGCCATCGCGGGCGGCTACACCGCAGGCATCGCGGGTGCGGTCTCGGTGATCTCGGTCGGCGCGCGCCCCGAGGGCGACGCCAAGGACAACAGCAGCGGCTCGGTGGGCAAGGCCGGTGACATGGCCAGCGCCAGCGCCACCGGCGACCAGATGGGCAGCGAGGGCGGCCCGTCCGCCGCGCGGGCCGACAGCGCGCGCCAGCGTGTGAACGTGGCGCAAGACCTGGACGCCGCACCCAACAACAGCTCGGCGGCGGCCAGTGTCGCCTCGGGCGCCACGCTCAAGGCCGGTGGCGATGTGGAGGTGCACGCGCACAACCGCACCGACACCGACGCCATCGCCGTGGGCGCAGCGGCATCGGGCGGCTTCTCGCTGGGCGGTGCCATTGCCATCGCCACGGTGCAAGACAAGACCGTGGCCTCGCTGCAAGGCAACACCACGGCGGGTGGTCGGGTCAGCGTGCGCGCCACCGACGACCAGTCCGACGCCTCGCTGCTGCGCACCTATGCCGGTGGTGGTGGTCTGGCCGGCCTGGCCGCCAGCTTGGCCTGGCACCAGAAATCGTCCACCGCGCTGGCCGAAATCGGCGGCACGGTGAACGCCGTCAACGGCGCCGTGACGGTCGATGCGGGTCTGGATCACGACCTGCAGGCCGAAGGCGTGGCCGCTGCCGTGGGTGTGGTCGGGGTGGGTGCGTCGATCGCCCATGTCACCGAATCGGGCGAGGCCTCGGCCCAGATCCGGGACGGCGCCCAGATCACAGCCCGTTCGCTGGATGTGCATGGCCACAGCCAGACCGACAGCGACGCCGACGTGATCGCCGCCTCTGGCGGTTTGTTCTCGGGCGCCGGTGCCGACGCCAACGCCAAGGACACGTCCTCGGCCCAGGCCCGTATCGGCAACAACGCGGTGATCCGCACCGCCACCGGTCTGACCCAGGTGCGTGCCGACGTGGACCCGCTGGCCAAAGCCAACGCGGTCGGCGTGGCCGTGGCCGCAGGGGCCGGTATCGGTGTTTCCATGGCCGATGCGCTGGTGCAGACCCGCGCCGTGGCCAGCACCGGCAGCGCGGTGGACGTGGTGGCCCAAGGCATGACCGTGCTGGCCGAAACCCGCATGCGCAGCAAGACCGCCGAGAGCGATGCCATGGCCGCTGCGGGTGGCCTGTTGCTCGGCGCCAGCGCCACCGATTCCAAAGCCACGGCGCGCACCTACACCGCCAGCGAAGTCGGGGCGGGCAACCAGTTGCGCGTCGCCGGCACCTTGCGGGTCGATGCCAACTCCGACACCTCGGTCGATGCCGATGTGACCGGTATCAGCGTGGGCGGTTTGCTGGCCGCAGGCAGCAACGCCGCCAAGGCCCAGACCGACACCCAAACCTATGCCACCGTGGGTGACAACCCCACGCTCGCGGCGGGCACGCTGCAAGTGCGTGCCGACGGCAGCGACCGGCTGCGTGCCAACACCTTGGCCGGTGCCGGTGGCCTGGGTGTGGTGGTGGCCTCCAAGAGCGAGACCGATGCCGATGCCCGTACCTATGCGCGCCTGGGCGGCGCCAGCGGCAGTGGCGGGCAGGTGGATGCCGCCCAAGTCGAACTGACGGCGGCGCAACACGTCAACTTCGACAGCCGCGCCGACTCCACCAGCGCTTCGGCGGTGGGCTTCTCTGGTGCGCGCGCCACCAACCGGGTCGATACCGACACCCGCGCCACCGTGGGGCGCCAGCTGACCGTGAACACGGGGGGCTTTGATGCCCAGGCCTGGAACGACATCGTCAAGCCCGCGCTGGCCAGTGGCTACAACGTGGACTCCGGCTCCGGCGGCTTGCTCAACGGTGCTGCGGCACGCTCCGAATCCACCATCCGCAACAACGCTTTGGTGGAGCTGGAGAACGCCGCCCAGGTCGCTGTGGCCGTGGCGGGCGATGCCGTGGGCCAGATGGACCTGGCGGCCTGGAACAAGGTACGGGCCTACGACCGCGTGCGGCTGGATTCCGGTGGCGCTGTCGCCATCGCCAAGGCCGAATCGGTGATCCAGAACGACCGCAACAACGCGCTGGTGAAGCTGGGCGCCGACGCCACCTTGCTCAGCGACGGCGAGGCGAATCTGTCGACCCGCACCGACGCGCAAATCCACGCCACCGCCCACTCCAAGACCTACGGCCTGGCCGGCGCTTCGGAAGGCGATTCGGTGGCCAGCATTGGGGCCAACAACCGGGTCGAGCTGGCCGCTGGCGCGAAGGTGGAGGCCGAGGGCGATGTGCACCTGATGGCGGGCACCAACCGGCAAGACGGCAACGACTTGTACGCCGATGCCGAAACCCGCTTGTGGAACTACACCGCCTTGCCGGTGGAGAACGATCCCGAAGCCTATGGCTCGGTGACGCAGTACAACACGGTCAACGTGGCCCAAGGCGCGCAGGTGCGCTCGGTGCAAAGCGTGCACCTCACCGCCAGCGAAGGCCGCCACCGCACGCGGGGTTTTGGCGAAGGCACCGACGCCTACCGCGAAACCTTGGCCGCGATCGGCGACTTTTTCGGCGCCGACACGTCTTCGCTGAAGATCACCGGTGGCTCCACCTACGACAACGCCAACGTGCCCTTGGCCTTTCTGCAGGGCGCGGACCCGGCCTCGGGCGTGAACGTGGACGGCACGGTGCAGGCCGGCATACGCCACCACCAGTGGCTGACGCTGGCTGCCGACGGCAGCACGGTGGACACCTCGGAGGGCATGGCCGACAAATGGCGCTTGCGCGACAACGTCAACCTGGCGACCGAACTCGCCGCCGAAATCGCGGCACTGACCGGCAAGGCCAGCCAGTTGCGCGCCGCCGCCGACAGCTACGCCGGCACCGATGCGGCCGACGCCGCGCTGGCACTGGACAACGACGCGCGCATTCTCCAGCAGCAGCTCGACGCCTTGCGCGCCGCACCGCTGGTGGGTTTCATCGATATTCTGGACACCACGGCGCGCAGCGGCAATGTGCGCATCACCGGCAAGTACCTCACCGGAGCGGCCAGCGGCGCGATCGAAGCGCCGGGCGATGTGCGCATCGACATCGAGAACCAGTCCACCCGCTTCATGCAGACGCAAAAGCTCACCATCCCCGACGAGGGCGGTGGCCTGATCACCTTCAACGGTTTGAGCGTGGGTTCCAACGGCGCGATCAACGACCGCAACGCGGTCGGCAAGACGGCCAACTTTGGCAGCCTGCTGAACGCCGAAACCTCGCCCAAGCCGGTGATCCGGGTAGAGAACACCAACAGCCGCGACGCCATTCCCGATTCGCCCGCCCAGCTCTGGATGCGTGGCGACGTGAACAACCTGGGTGGCGAAGCCATTGCCAAGAGCCACGGTACCTTGCGTGTGTCGGCCAACATCAACGCCGAGACGGTGAACATCGCCACCGGTGGCGACTTCATCAAGACCTACACGCCGGGCTTCACCCACCAGGGTGGCGACCCGATCGCCCAGTTGGGCAGCCTGCCCGACACCCGGGAAGGCGCCAAGGCCGACTATTCGCAGAACGGCCTGCCACTGGTGTGCAGCAGCGACCCCAAGAGTTGCAGCACCACCATCGCGGGCAACAACGTCTACATCAGCGGCCAGAAGCTCAACATCAACGGCGTGATCCAGGCCGGTCTGCCGGACCGCCAGATGGTGATCGACAACGGCCTCATCGGCGGCGCCAACGCCGGCAAGATCAGCGCCGCGCGTTCGGCCTGGCTGGCCAACCCGGGCACCGCTGAGCGTTATCTGGACCTGAACAACCCGGCGCCGGAAAGCAGCACCATCAAGGTCCGCTACGACGCGCAGAACGACCGGCTCGAACTCGACAATGTGCGCATGGGTGGCGGCCACATGGAATTGTTCGGTGACATCTTCTCGACCGGCAACGGCGAGCTGCGCGTGATGGACGGTTATGGCCGCATCAACGTGAGCAACACCACGCACTACGACATTGCCGTGGGCAAGCTCGACACCGGCCCCGGTGTTGAAGGCCTGATCCACATCACGGACACCTCGCAGCGCGACCGCTTCAACCAGCCACTGGTGACCGAAATCACCCGTCTGGGCGACACCATCACCACCCACACCAGCGCCACGGTGGACGCCGACGGCAAGCCCACCACGCTGATCGCCAGTACCTCGGGCCGGGACACCACCTTCCAGCCCTTGACCAACCGGCGTTTCAACTGGATCAACGGTGAGCGCACGCAGACCGACGAAGACCGGGTGTACACCACGCGGGTGCTGTTCGGCATCGATTTCCTCTGGCCCGACAGCGATCCGCCGGACAGCGTGAGCACGAGCAATGTGTACACCGCACGCCTCACGGGCGACTGGCTATCGACCGGTGGCGGATCGGCCGACTACGCGATGGACTATTCGAAGTACACCAGCGGTCCGTACAAATACAAGAACGACTACACGACCCGCAACGGTGTCTTGTGCATAGAGGGTGCCTGCGCCAAGGAAGACATCACCACCCACAAGTATTTCCGCACCGTGGTGAACGAGTACTACCAGCACAGCCTCAACGCATCCAAAGAAGTGAAGGTGAAGTTCACCGGCTTTGATACCGCCGATCTGCGGGTGGACGCGGGCACTGGGCAACTGCTGCTGGGCGGTCTGGTGCGCGGCCTCACCGGGGACACCACGCTGAGCGCCGGGGCAGGCATACAAAGCCTGTCGGACGACGCGCGCATCGTTGCCAGCCAGCTGAACATGACATCGGCCAACGGCGCCATTGGCAGCGCGGCGGCACCGGTGCAGATCAACCTCACCGATGCCGACCCCGGCAAAGGCCTGGTGGACGGCGTGCTGACCGCCAGCGCCCCCCTGGGCGTGGCGATCAAAGAGATCGGTGGCGAATTCCGCGTGGCCAGCGTGCAGGCCAACCAGGGCGACGTGTTCCTGACCGCCGACCGCTTGCTGCGTGGCACCACCGGTGGCACCACGGTGAGCGGCGTCAACCTGAATCTGGTGTCGCTCTCCGGCCAGATCGGCGGTCTGGCCACGCCTTTGCTGGTGGACAACCTGGGTGGCGCGGGCACGCTCTCGGCCAGCGCCGCTGGTGATATCCACCTGAGCGAGGCCACGGGCGACATGCGGGTGCAGAAAATCCAGTCGCAAGCCGGCAACGTGAGTCTGGCGGTGCCCGATGGCAAGCTGCTGGACGCCAACACGGTGGAGCAGGTGGACGAAAGCACGCGCGCCGAGCTGCTGGCGCTCTGGGACGAAATGCGCCTGCGCGGTGCCGCTGCCGAACAGGCGCGTGAGCGCAATCTGGAAGTGCAGGCGGCCAAGCGCAAGCAGGCCTACGAAGACTACTTCCGCATGCGCAACCTGCAGCAGGTGGGCGAGGGCGGCACCACCGCCGACGCCTACAACGCGAACTACCGCTTCAAGACCTCTGCCGAGCAAGCCAGCGAGCTGAAGACCGCGAACGGCTGGACCGACGCCCAGGTGTCGGCCTACGAAGACCAGCAGACCACGGCCTACCACGCGGCTTACCAGCGCTTTGGCGGTGGTGACTATGTGGCGAACTACAACGCGGTGCTGGACGATAGCGAGAAAACCGCTTTGTCCAAAGGCGCGGTGTGGAGCGACGCGCAGCTGAGCAACGCGCTCGCCGTGGGCCTGCTGCGCCCGGTGTCGGATACCGATATCCGGATTGAAGAATCCAACGTGATCGGCCAGGACATCCACCTGGTCGCACGCGACGGCATCGGCCTGGAGAAGGCCGCTGCGGTGGTGATTCGGCGCGGCACCGACCTGGGCACACTGGACGACGACCAGAAGCTGGCCTTGCTCACCGCCGAGCGTTCCGACATCGAACTGGTGGGCGATGAAATCCGCATCCGCCAGAAAGAAGATGTGGACATCACCGTCACCGGGCGACTCAAGGCCAGCGCCCAGGGCGATGTGCTGCTGGGTTCCGAAGGTAATGTGCTGGTCGACCAGCTGCTGTCCACCGGCGAGCTGCGGCTCAAGACCGGTGCCGGCATACAAGGCGTGGCCGGCAACACCCATGTGATCGCCCAACGCGCCATTCTGGAAGCCGGCAGCGGCGACCTGGGCAGTGCGGCCACGCCTATCCTGGTGGACCTGTCGGACAGCGGCACCCTGGCGGCACGCGCGGGGCGCGACCTGCATGTGCGCGAAATCAGCGGCGACATGGTGGTGGACAGCGTGTTTGCCAAGGGCGATGTGTACCTCACGGCCGACCAGTCCCTGGTGGAAGCGCGCGCCGACCGCGCGCTCGATGTGCGCGGCGACAGCCTGAACCTGGTGGCGGGCAACACCATCGGCCGCCCAGGGGGCGACAACGCGCTGGACGTGGCGGTGGACGCGCTGGGCCGTATCGACGCCAGCGCGCCCCATGGCATCTACCTCAACTCCACCGGTGGCACCGG